>JAAHGS010000099.1 GCA_010692645.1 Symploca sp. SIO2E9 | reverse complement strand
TTGTCTCTGGCAGTCGATATTTAGTAGTGCAGCGCAGAGTATAATCGATAGCAGTGGGTAAGCTAATGCGATGACCGATAGAAACGTAGATTGGCTTTACCCGAGTACGCGATTAGCCCTTTGGGCTAGCGCGGAGCGATCGCACCACTGCTCCCACGATTTCTCCTTGATGGTGGAGGGATTGCCAATTGCCTTTTTCTTCGAGTAACTCGTCGTGCTTACCAATAAGTAAGGATTTGGCTACCCCAATTGTGGGAATATCTGTCAGTATTCCCAAATGACAAGCAAGACCAAAACGCTGGGGATGAGCAATGCCTTGACCATCGCATAGAATCAGATTCGGTATAGTGCTGATTTGCTCTAAGGCATCGAGTATAACTGGCACTTCCCGGAAGGAGAGGAAACCAGGGATATAAGGAAAGGTGGTAGGGCGTTTGGCAATCGCTTGCTCTTGTAGCTGCAAGCCAGGAAAATTCAGTACTGCCACTGCCGCCTTGGAAATTGTTCCGTTATCCTCAAAGCCGACATCGACGCCTGCAATATAGAGTACTTCTTCCAACTGGTCTGAGGAAATCACCTCTGGTTGTAGTTGTTGCTGAATTATTTGGGCTTCTTTAACTGTCGCAGGCCAAGGGCGACCTCGAAAATTTCTATTCATACATCGGAGGGCAAGACAGTAGCTATAGCAGTTTTCAGATTGTTGAAGTACACTAATTCTGGTTTTGAGGCCCAAAGGCCGGTGGCTTTGAGGCAGGAGTTAAACCTATTCTACTAAATTGCCCACAACTATACCTGTACTGTTAGACCTGTTGATTGCTTATAGTTCATGGTTATCAACTATGAACTATGAACACCGAACCCCTGTTTCTAAAGTAGGGGGGTGTTATTCAAAACCACCAGGGATTAAACATATCCAAAAATGTCAATCCCATCAAGTTATCATCAGGTTTTCAAGTTCATTTGTAGATATCTGTACTGCCCAAATAGCTGGTTGGGTGTAACATTTTTTTGCTCAGACCGGCTAGAGCGTAACACCCCTGGTGCCAAAATTTGTAGGTTGGCACTACTATCCCTCAAATTTCTTTATTGAAATATGAGATTTATACTAAACTAATCTATGAATAAAATTATGCTCCTCTCGTTTCTAGGCAAAACTATCTATATATATCAGAGTTTAGGAGCATTCTGGAGCAAGATACAACTCAGACAAGGTCAAAGAATTAGCTGTGGCCCCTACGGCAGCAAAACTGAGGCAAACGTTTGTAGCAAATTGAGAGTATTAGTCTGGATTGCAGATCAAGAACAAGATAGCTGTCAGATTGCCTGTAGGGGTAAGATTCTATACCAAAATTTGCCCTCTCTTGAAAAATTCGGAGACAGATTATATCAATCTGTTGAGGAACTACTACCCGTGGGAAGGGAAAGTTCTTTCTTAAAGGAAATTTCAGATCAGCGACCGATAACACATCACTTACTTCAACTTGACTTCGGCAATTACTGCCAGAAAATAAAGTGGGAAGCAAAGCTGTATAGCCTAGGCAATTCGCAAACGCTTATATACTTAAAGATTTCAGACCATCTGATTCTAGCAAGCGAATCAAATCATTCACCTTCCCTTTATACACTCCTTGAGTAATTACGGGAGAATCACCCCTCCAGGTGGCAACTTCAGGCAGATAGGGGAGAAAGGGTATCAGTTCATCTAAGTTAAATTCAAGGTCTTGGTTTGGGAGTAAGAGGTTGCGATAGAACGCCAAAAATTCCCTATCCCCTGGACGACAAAGAGAAGCGAATTGGTCAGGAGTTAATCCCTGCAATTGGGATGCAACCTTTAGCCAATTAGCTAAGCGAGTTCTTGCCTTGAAAGATAAGCTAACAAAACCGCCTGAGTCCAGAAAATTATCTTGTGGAACTGATGACCACCATGAGTTGGGTACCATTCCACTCAGATTTTCTGTAGCACTCGATACTTTTTCTGTGGTAAGTTGATGAGCAATCTCCGTCAAAATCTTTTTAACCCTGAGCTTCGCGAAATCTTCTACAGTTGGGATGTTTTCTCCGAGAAAGTGCTCCCAAAAATACTTTTGTGCTTCACGGGGCAGACTACCAATCAAGGATAGAAACTCCCCAGCTTCCAAATCACGCCGCCCACGCCTAAATTTGCTGAGCTTAGTTGGTTCAATGCCGCTCCATTCGCTTACACGCTTAGCGGAGTACTTGAAGTGACTCATTACTTGATTGAATGTCTCGCGGTGGCGCTCCATGAAAACCCTTAATCTAAATCTGGATTTTTGTGTAACGTTAGATTACACTACAAACTAATATTTGTTAAACTTGCTAGATGAGCAAAAAGCATAATCTTAACCACAGACCCTACAATACGCACGGAGGCGGAGTAAAACCGTAGCCTATTGATTAATAATTTCAGCTGATTGATGAACTTGCAAGAATAGGATTATAGCAAAAAAATATTCTGTTCAACAAGTTTATGCTACTGAAGCAGCCAAGCTTGCCTTGTGTAGATCGATTTTACTTGTCTAAGTGTGCTTAAATCAATCCCTAGGTAGAATACTCCAAGGCAGGAGTTAGGTATTTCACAATCTAATGATAAGCGCTATATCTGTTGATGTTTGCAGAAATATGCTGTGGAATCTAAATGCATCAAGCCATAATTTTTCAGTTTCAGTGTGAAAGTGCAGCCTACTCAAAATAAGTGACTAATACTGCTGTACAGAAGCCATGCCTTCAAAAGTCATGCCTTCAAAAAGTGGCTCTAATTGGCTTTTCGTTGATTGGGAATTATAGCAACGGACATGTCGGTTAGGACATCGTATTTTGATTCAAAGGTAATAGGGAACAGGGAACAGGGAACAGGGAGCAGGGAACAAAAAACAACAGGTAACAAGGAAGTGTCCTAACAGCTGTGGCGACTGCTATATAGCTTTATTTACGTTGTACTGTACTAGTAAAGCCTAACCAAAATCAAACAACTGTTGACAAGAGAGTGGAGACCGTAACTTACCCTTTTGCTGAGATGCGCTAGATACTGAGCCAGGAAGAAAGGTCTCTTTGGATTAAATCTTGTAATTTCAGGATATCTTCGCGGTAAAATTCAACTAGCTCCTGGCGCTCCTCTAGAGAGAGAGAGGTCTTGCCTGTCGAGTTCATATTGATGAGACTAGAGCGAAGGTTTTGTCTTAAAGGAAGTGGCAGGAAATTTTTGAGTACAGAAGCCGCGAATTCTCTAAGTGGATTTTGTTTGCGCAAGAGGGTATTCAAGAATTGAACTTTAGGAACTTGAGCAACTTGAGATTTTTTAGACATATCAGGGCAAAAGTGATCGTCTATCCCAATAAATCGATACATATCCTGGATTGTATCTACAGGTTTTTTAGAGAAATCGTCGTATAAATATACTTTAATTTTATCCTTGCCAAAAGCATCAAAAAAATACTTTAGTTGTTGAGAATAAAGTCCTTTACGAAGAGTAAAAGATGAATTAGATTTTGATTTGATTTGTTCCGATAAAGTTCTGGATTTACCAGCTCCTATGGCGTCTCGCACATGCATTAGACAATCAGAATATGCTCTTTCAACAGGATTGCGAAGGACCGCAATAAGTTGGGCATTGGGCAGATAGCGAAGTATGCGCTCAGAGGCAGATTCGTAATGAAATAGATAGTTTGGAGAGGCTTCACCAATTGCCAGTTCCTCTTTGACCCCTGTAAACAATTGGGAATACTTTTCAAAGGTATCAATCCCATTTTTATTAACGACTTCAGGGGCAATAGTTTCCCAATCCCTTTCTAGAAAATTTGTCTCTTTGACGGGACTCATGTAAACTTGGGGATGCTGCTTTAAATAGTTGTATATAGAAGTAGTTCCAGCTTTCTGGACACCTATAATCAGGAATGTTGGTAGTTTAGTTGATTGTTCCATCAGTCCTCTTGGGTTATCCTAAATTTTAAATTTTTGCCAAGACACACCAATATATGTATACAAACTGGAGTTCAGTCATTCCGGATTAAGCATAATCTATTCTAGCAAAACTCAAGTGTTCGCGTCTTTTCAATTCATCGGTAAGTAGAAGCATAATACCTTTAATATCGATATACCTTAAATAAGGTAACTTCTAAGCCTCAGTTGATGAATAAAAAGCATCGTACAGTTCCACAAACACGCCTGGTGAATCGGAATAAACAGAGACGCTTCGATGTCGAGAGAAGAGGTGGCTCGCATTCTTATTGGCGCGATCCCTATCATTTGCTGCTAATCATTGATTGGCCTTGTTTTTTGGCAGTAATCTCTTTAGGCTACATCTTCATCAATGTCCTGTTTGCAGTTTTGTACCTATTAGGGGGAGATTCTATTGAGAATGCTCGCCCTGGCTCTTTCCAAGATGCTTTTTTCTTCAGTGTTCAGACCATGTCTTCCATCGGCTATGGCGCGATGTACCCAAGCACAGACTATGCCAATGTGCTAGTGGCAATTGAAGCATTGGCAGGTTTGACGGGTTTATCAATGGCAACAGGACTGATGTTTGCCCGTTTCTCGAACCCTACAGCTAGAGTTCTCTTCAGTCGCGTAGCCGTGATTACTCCCTATAACGGTATACCTACACTGATGTTACGCACCGCCAATGAGCGCAGCAATCAAATTTTGGAAGCCCAGGTTCGAGTTAGCTTGCTGTGCGATGAAGTGACGAAAGAAGGTAATTTCATGCGACGCTTCTACGATCTCAAACTGGTTCGCAGCGAAACGCCAATCTTTGCGCTGACTTGGACGATAATGCATACAATTGATCAGAGCAGTCCCCTGTATGGGGTAACGCCTGAGTTGTTGAGCAAGATGAGATCAGAAATTATTGTGACCCTAACTGGTCTAGATGAGACAGTTTCACAGACTATTCACGCTCGCTATTCCTATATTGAAGGTGAAATTCTCTGGAACATGCGTTTTTCAGATCTTTTTTCGCAAAAACGTGACGGGCGTATGCTCATCGACTACAACCGCTTTCACGAAGTTAAGCCTATTTGAAGAAGAAGTCTTCGACTCACCAGTCAAAATACTTCCTAATCCTCAGCAATTGTGGTGCCAGAAACTGGAAGTAATAAGTAATAAGTAATAAGTAATAAGTTTAAAAATATTGCAACTTATTACTTATTACTTGCCATGTTTTAATAATTGAGAACCGAAACTACCGGAGGGCACTAAAGTGCTTACTACGAAGGAACGGGAACGGCTAAGCGATCGCTGCCATCTTGACGTCACTATTAGCTAAGATTTCTTGGAGTTCCTCAGCATCTACCGTTTCTTTCTCAATCAACATTTGGGATAGTTTATCGAGGACGTGCTTATTGCTGACCAAAACATTCTTAGCACGTTCGTAGGCTTGAGAGACTAGCTGGCTAACTTCTTCGTCAATTGCCGCAGCAGTAGTGTTAGAAAAATCACGGTCTGAGGCAATTTCTCGACCGAGGAACATATTGCCATTTTGTCGTCCCAGGGTTACTGGTCCAAGGCGATCGCTCATACCATAGCGAGTTACCATCTGTCGTGCTACCCTAGTGACCTGTTGCAAGTCATTGGAAGCTCCAGTGGTGACTTCTTCTTCACCGAAAATAATTTCTTCAGCAATACGACCACCCAATGCTACTGCCATTTGATTTTGCAGGTAAGAGCGGGAATATAGACCTGAATCCATCCGGTCTTCACTAGGTGTGAACCAAGTCAAACCACCAGCACGACCACGAGGGATAATGCTAATTTTCTGCACTGGGTCGTAATCTGGCATTAGAGCGCCAACTAAGGCGTGACCAGCTTCATGATAAGCAACTAGGGTTTTGCGTTTCTCACTCATGACTCGGTCTTTTTTCTCTGGTCCAGCCAAGACACGGTCAATGGCGTCGTTGACCTCATCCATGGAGATTTCTGTGAGGTTACGGCGCGCTGCGAGGATGGCAGCTTCATTGAGCAGATTGGATAAATCTGCACCAGTAAAACCAGGGGTGCGGCGGGCAATTTTTTCGAGGTCAACGTCCTTAGCAAGGGTTTTGCCACGAGCATGAACATTGAGAATTTCCAAGCGTCCTGCATAGTCTGGTCGGTCTACAACCACCTGTCGGTCAAAACGACCAGGACGCAGCAAGGCAGCATCTAAAACATCTGGGCGGTTGGTAGCAGCGATAATAATAATGCCAGTATTACCTTCAAAACCATCCATTTCTGTTAATAGCTGGTTAAGGGTTTGCTCTCTCTCATCATTACCACCTCCTAAACCAGCTCCACGCTGGCGCCCTACGGCGTCAATTTCGTCAATGAAGACAATGCAGGGAGCATTACTCTTGGCTTGCTCGAATAAGTCGCGCACGCGAGAGGCTCCAACACCTACGAACATCTCGACAAACTCAGAACCAGAGATCGAGAAGAAGGGCACACCTGCTTCACCAGCGACAGCACGGGCTAGGAGTGTCTTACCGGTTCCTGGAGGTCCCACTAACAGAACACCTTTGGGAATTTTGGCACCAATGGCGGTGAAGCGGTCAGCATTTTTGAGGAAGTCAACAACTTCGTTGAGTTCGAGCTTGGCTTGCTCAATGCCAGCTACATCTCCAAAGGTTACTTGGGTTTGCGGTTCCATTTGTACTCTGGCTTTGGACTTGCCGAAGTTCATCGCCTGAGAGCCAGGTCCATTCTGGGCGCGCCGCAGTAAGAAGAACAGTCCTACCAGCAATAGTATGGGGAAGAACAGGCTGCTTAAGGCTCTAAACCAGAAGTTGTCATCGTTCTGGGGTAAAACCGAAATGTCTACGCCATTTTCACTCAGGATGCTGATTAGTTGTGGGTCATTGGGCAAGTTAACTAAGACTTGCTTACCGTCTGGAGCTGTGGCGACTGCTTTGGTACGGTCAGCACTAAGTTTAATGCTGTCAATTTTCCGGTTTTCAACTTGCTCAATTAGCTCGCTGTACTTCCAGGTATCCTGACTTTGAGACGGCTGGTCTAAAAATGCTGTTGCTAGGGCAATCACTACTATTGCTAATAGTGCATATAGTCCTGCATTTCTCCATTTTTTATTATTATTCACCGATTTTTACCTCCTGATAGTGAGGATGTGAGGACTTTTCATAGGTGGCTTGTATTAATTAATGTTAACCTTTCTCAGTATTAATTGACATTGCTTAGGGAAATTGTTTAGAAAGGAGTCTTTGAGGAATAAACGTGCTACCTATCTGTTAGTCTAGCGCTTGCTGATGTGGGACTTATTCGGTAAACCGACTGCGTAGTTGCTCCAGACTGGGGTGCAAGGGTTCGTAGGTTAGAGTTTCCTTACCACTGACAATAGTATGAATAGGAATTACTTCAATGATGCTATTGGTGTAAGCGACCGCTTCAAATTTTGTTGTCATTTTAGTATCCCAGGCTACTTCTCGACCTGCCCAACTGTGCTTTCTTAACCAATTAAGGAGTTGCGATCGCACTACTCCAGGCAAGATTGGCTCGGCTAGGGAGGGCGTCCACCAACAACCATCGTACCAACCCCAGAGGTTACCAGTACTAGTTTCTAACCAATTACCATTGGGATCTACTAGAATAGCTTCGGCGGCTCCCAACTTCCGCGCAGCTTGCAGAGCTTGCCAAGCTGATAGATAGTTACCAGTCTTATGAGCAGGGAGGGAGCGCTGATATTCAGGAGCTTGAGCTAGCCAGGCCCTAATGCCTAGTTGTTGGCGCACTACTAAGTCGGATGGAAGTTCTCGCCCTGTGATCCACTCTCGCCCATCGGGAAAAATCGTGACCCTAAGTACGGGGTAACAGGTGGATAAAATCTCTGCACCCTGGCGCAAGCGTTTCCAGTAGGGCATCTGCCAGCCGAAGCTTTGCAAACTTGATCGTAGGCGATTACAGTGAGAGTTCCAATTGGTTAGCCGATGATCTAATGATTGATGATAAACCCGCAAGGTTGTAAAAACTGTTGCTCCATAGAGCAATCCCGGCTCGTCGGTTGCTAGTTCGAGGGTAGATGCTTCTTTTAACTGACCACTGTACCAAAACAATTATCTATAAGTCCTATTTGTTGATCAAGCATAAATAAAGCTCTAATCAGTTTCTCAGAATTAATGGTTAACCTGAAAATAATTTAACTTGGGTTCGATAAAACTTTCCCTCCTAACCTCCCTCTCCTAGAAGGCGACACAGGAGCAAGGAAAAATCTGGTTTTAAGCTTCTCTTTACCCCCCAAGCTTTCCCCAGCAAGGGGGTGAATCCATATTTTCCCTTCCCTTGAAGGGTGGTAGCAGCTAGAGGTGAGAGAGGTTTGGAGATAGGTCAAGCTTAACAGATAGCGAACTCAGGTTAATTGAATTCTCCAACTGTTTAGGTAAAACTCCCTTATTAATTCCAGGAGTTTTCAAACAAATTACTAATGCCAATTCTTGAACTTTGATCAGTTACTCTAATAATGAAATTCTTTAGTCAATTACAAAAAAAGACAAATAAATTTAGGCAAAGACTTGATCCTTCTTCCCTACAGGCGCGATTAACGCTGGGGATTGTTGGTGTTACGGCGATGGGATTGAGTTGTGTTGCCATCTTGACAAGTTGGAGTACTCAGCGAATTCTAGTCACTACTCAAAAGCATCACCTCCAATACATTGCTCAACGGTTTCCACAAGACGTGGAGATTTACAGTGATATGATGACGATAGAAGAGGGTTTGCAAGGAGCTGTTGATAATCTGACAACTGGCAATACCCTACTCTGGGTGAGAAATCCTGATGGGTCTATTATCTCCCAATCTGCTGCTTTGCAGATGAACGATAACAAATCCTTGTTTGCTTTGAGGGTGTCTCTGATAACCGAAGTCTATAAAATGGACGGACGTTACTGGGTAATCTGTGGCACTCCCTTGGAAATTAAGGGTAAAATGCTCGGCAAGTTTTATGTTGCCAAGGATATCACTAGTGAACAAGCTATGTTTGTGAGCTTGATTGGTACTCTTGTCATTGCCAGTATCCTCTCAATTGGGGGAATCACTGTCGCGATCGCTTTTTATGTACAGCGTTCACTTCAACCCCTACGCCATATTGTTGAGCTGACAAGAACTATTTCTGCTGATGATTTGGGGCAAGCACGGATAAAATTAGACAGCGCTCCCTCTGAAGTGAGAGAATTAGCCCTAACCTTCGACAAAATGTTGGTGCGTTTGTTTGATGCTTGGGAACAGCAGCGGCAGTTTGTTAGTAACGTCTCTCATGAGTTACGAACTCCCCTGACAATTGTCTCTGGTTATCTGCAAAGTACCCTGCGACGGGGTGCTAATTTAACTGCACCGCAGCAGGAAGCTCTTGCCATCGCTTCCTCAGAAGCCAACCGTACTATTCAGCTCCTACAGGATTTACTAGACTTGGCACGAGCAGATAATGGTCAAATGCGCTTTAATATAGAACCCCTAGTACTTAATGAGCTGGTGAGTGAAGTTGTCTCGATGGCTGAGCAATTTAGTAATCGAGTAATTGCAGTAGAAGTGTTTGATTTAATTGAGGTTAAGGCAGACCGCGATCGTCTTAAACAAGTTTTGCTCAACTTAATTGATAATGCCGTAAAATATTCAGATAATGAACAGCCAGTGACTATCAAGTTAAATCAACAGGGGAAACAAGCAGTAATTGAGGTATGTGACCAGGGCAGAGGTATTCCCTTAAAGCAACAAGCGAGGATCTTCGAGCGCTTCTATCGGGTTGATGAAGACCGTTCCCGTTCCACTGGCGGTACTGGTTTGGGCTTATCAATTGTCAAAACTCTAGTTGAAGGTATGGGGGGGTGTGTAAGAGTATACTCGAAGTTGGGTCAAGGTAGTGTGTTTACAGTTACTTTGACCACTGTTAATAATAAGAAATATTTTGGGAGTCACACTTTTTGAGGTGCCCTAGACTGAAGTCACAACGGTTTTGAAGAATGCTCTTCATAAAACGGCTGATTTGATCACTGAAATATCTGGGCTGGAATCTTGGCAGAATCTGTTGAGCCCTAACTTGAAAGCTTGCTCAGATTTCGGAGTATCTTCAAAGTTCAGTTTTGATTGACTTAAAGGTATTGTTACTGTAAAAGTTGTACCTATTCCCACTTTACTCTCACAAGTAATCTGACCGTTGTACAAGTCCACACATTTTTTAGTGATTGATAAACCAAGCCCTATTCCAGGAATGTTGCTAACATTACTGGCTCGATGGAAAGACTCGAAGAGTCTGGCTTGATCTTCAGTGGGGATGCCAATACCTTGGTCTTCAATTTTCCAGACCATTTTACCATCTTGAGAGGAGATTTGAAGCTTGATTACGCCAACTTCAGGAGAATACTTGATGGCATTAGAGAGTAAGTTAGACAGGATTTGGCGCAGGATTTTTTCATCCCAGGTACCCTGCAAACAGTCTCCTTGAGCTCTAAATTCAATGGTTTGACCCTTGAGAGCTGTCATTTTTAGGTCTTCGACAAGCTCTTCACCAAATTTGAGCAAATCCAGAGGAACTAGATTTAATTTAATATTTTCACATTCAAATTTATCGAGAAACAAGACATCATTAACCAAACTAGTCAGGTGTTTGACTTTTCTTTGAATTCGCTGCAAGTGATTGAGTTGCTTTTCTTGGGGCCATTTGTGACCGTATAATTCAAGGAGCTCGGCAGAAGAGTTAATCGTGGTTAGAGGAGTACGGTATTCATGGGAAATGGTGGTAATGATGCGAGATTTGAATTCGTTTAGTTCTTGTTGTTGTACTAGAGCCTGACGCAATTCGGCTTCCAATTTAAGCAGCTGTTTGTTTGCTTGTGTTAGCTCAACTGTACGTGCTTGGACTCTGGTTTCTAGTTCTTGATTGAGAGTTTGTAATGCAACTTGAGCCTGCTGGCGGACGCTAATTTCTTGTTGCAACTTTATATTTTGTTCCTGCTGTTGCTTTTGGAGTCTTCTAATCAGCAGTTGGTTTTCAACGCGGGCAACAACTTCTTCAATCTGAAATGGCTTGGTGATGTAGTCAGCACCGCCGACATCGAAAGCTTTAACCTTGTCAATTGCATCATTGAGAGCACTCAGAAAAATCACCGGAACTTGTGCAGTTTGCTCACAAGCTTTCAGTTTTTTACAGACTTCATAGCCGTTGAGTTGAGGCATCATGATATCGAGCAAAATCAAATCTGGCGGATTGACTTGGGCTGCATCTAAAGCCAGTTTACCATTAATAACTTTCCGCACTTTATACCCATGATCAGTCAACATGGTTGATAGCAATCGTAAGTTTTCCGGTGTATCGTCAACAACTAGAATATTCCCTGTATTGGCGTCAGATTGATTGCGATTCATTATATCTCCTTGGGGAGAAACTAAATAGCCTTTAAAATCAGCATAACAAACCAGTGTTTGCGATTACGTTTGTCTAAAATTAAGCTTATGTATGAGTTGGCAATTGAGTTAAATCGATAATTTTATCAAGACGAAAATTATTCACCATATCAATTAGTGCCTCAGACACAGAGACATCGGAGTCTGGGATTTGCTCAATCAGACTCAAAATTAAATCTTCATCGGCACTCCGCGCTGCTAGATTTAACTGCTGAACCCATTCAGCTGACATATTTGTTAGTGTTAACTGGAAAGATGGAAGAGTTTCCTCTGGTTCTTGCTTTCTTGGTGCGCTTATGGGAGTATCAGTAATCGTCATATTAGTTGTAGAGGAACTTTTTGCTTGTGTGTCGAGATCATAGCGCGGTACGACATTGATATTGAACTTAAAAACTGTTCCTCTCCCTAAGGTGGAATTGACAGATATATCCCCACCCATCAATTGCACGAAACGGTGACATAGAGGCAAACCCAAGCCAATGCCTGCGTGAGATTTTTCACCAGTTTTGTTCTGTATAAAAGCTTCAAACAAACTATCTAGTTCTGCTGGAGCAATTCCACAGCCAGTGTCTTCGACTTCAAAGCATAGGGAGTAGGGATGAGAAGATTCTCCCTCCTGCTCTGGTTCACCAGAGTTTCCCTTGACCAGAGTTTCCCTGCACCAGAGTTCCTTCACCCACAAATTCACACTACCTGCTTGAGTAAATTTAATGGCGTTATCAAGTAGGTTCATCAAGACTTGACGCAATTTATTCTTGTCAGCAACCACATATTGTGGTATTTCTGAGAGGTATTCACAACTAAACTTTAATCCCTTCTTAACAGCTGAAGGTTTAAATATCTCTTGGAGATTTCCCAGGAGGCTATACAAATCAAAGCAATCTTCCTGAAGTATTACTTGACCAACCTCGATCTTTGACATTTCCAAAACATCATTGATCAATTTGAGTAAATGCTCACCAGAGCGATGAATGATGCCCAGATGTTCTTGATGTTGGCTTGATAGAGATAAATCGCCAGTCATGATTTGGGAAAAGCCAAGAATAGCATGGAGTGGTGTTCTTAATTCATGGCTCATATTTGCCAGAAAGTGGGTTTTAGCGCGACTGGCTGTTTCGGCAGCATCTTTGGCTTGTTCTAATTGTTGATAGAGTCGCGCATTTTCCAGAGAAATTGCTGCCTGAGAAGTCAATAATTTCAAGACTTCTAATCGTTCTGGAGTAAAAGCCCCCGTAGTCAGATTATTTTCAAGGTAAAGGATACCGATGAATTTGCCTTGCTTGAGAATGGGAATACACAATATGCTTTTAGGCTGATATTGGATAATGTAGGTGTCAGCAGCAAAATTAGTCTGTGCTGTGGCATCGTTAATGACTAGATTTTCTTGAGTGTGCCAGACATAATTGATCACAGTTATGGGGATATCCTGAGTGGACTCAAGAGGAATTGATTGCAGTAGAGACTTGACATTTAATTTATTTGACCCTTCAGTGGCACTATCTCCTTGAGCTTCAATTACTAATTTCCCTAACTTTAGTAAAATGAAAACACATTTTTCGGCACCGGCATTCTCAATCACTACTTGCATCAGAATTGAGAGGAGTTGCTCAAGCTGGATTTCCCCAGAAATAGCTTGAGAGGCTTTCATTACTGCTGTCAAATCTATAAGTTCTGAAACGCCTGTGCCACTACTGGTAATAGTAGGGTTAATGGGGTTAGTGATAGTTTCACTTATGGTGAGTTGAGTTTGATTTTGACTCAAGATTGGGAGGAGTAATTGGGGATAGTTCTGTTCCAAATTATCAACTTTTGCTTTGGCACCCCAGCGAGCGTAGCAGTAATAAGCATCCTTGAGATAGGTTTGGGCAATTTTGTGTTTGCCCCAACCTAAGTAGAATTTAGCAGCTAGTTCGTTGGCTAAGGCTTCTTCCTGAAGATACCGATTTTCTTGGGCACAAATAATAGCAAGATCATAATGTTCTATTGCCTCAGCTTTTTGCTCCAGAACCCGATATAATTCTGCTTCAACTAAATAAAATTTATGTAAAAAATTCATAGGGGCATAGTGCGCCCAATTTTTAATTTTGTCTTGATTAGTCCTAACTTGTTCGATAATATTTTCTTGTTCCGATGCTTCTGTTTCAGGATAAACTCCTAGGAGGGTTAGAGAATTATAGAAATAGAATATAGGAAAAACTATCTGCCCGAGCACGCCTTCTGAGTAACTGTTAGCTATGGCTGCATGCTTGAGCGCTTGTTTGTATTCTCCAAATAAATAGCAAAGTATCAGTTTGTTTAAGTATAAAGAATAAATTGATGTGACATCATTGCCTTGCTGATGCAGTGGTAGCATAGCTTGCTCATCGTAGACTTTACCTATTAAACTGCAGGGCTCTTCTAGATTGCCCGTCAAGTTCAATACTGCCTGGAAAAATATCTTATGAAAATTAAGTGCTGTTTCTTGCTTAAGTTGACTTATAGCCTCGCCGTAAGTTTCCATTTCTCGTGCCAGTTCTCCCAATTCATTGCTGCTAAAATATGAATGGCGGCAGTAGGCAGTAGCACAATAGGCAGCGAATTCTAGATCTCCAGTTTCTAATCCACTTTGATAAGCATCTAGCAGGGGTTTTAATGTCTCCCGGAGATGCTCTTGCCAATGTCTAATATTGTTATTAAAGATAAAAGCTGTGCTTGATTGAATTTCTTTAGCATTTAACTGTGACAATAAACTTAAAGCCAGTTGACCAAATTGATAGCCTCTATTAATGTCTCCTATTGCTCCACACAAAATTATGCCATAACCAGCATAGGCAAAAGCTGACATAGGGGTATTACCATTTTTTACCGAGATCAGCACCATTTTGAGTACAATTAGCGGGTATAGTGCCGGAACAGTCATATAAACAGCAGAACTTAAAATCGGTAAAATCCTCATCGCTGCCAGTTGGTAGTGATCACTCATCTCTGGTAGTTTGATTAAGTCCTCAATATTTTTGAGCGCTAAGACAGTTTGTATCTCCTGCAATCCCTCTGCAATATCACTTTGACAAGGCGACTCGGGAAAACTTACCCCCAAATGCTTTAAAAAACTGAGTGCAGTATTTACTGCTGTTAGCTGTTGGTTTTGGGCTATGTAAGATTGAATCTTGATTTCATATACTTTAACTTCGTCTAGCAGCGTCTGCGCCTGCTTTAGTATAACTACAGCTAATTTCTCCATCTGCTCAAAATCACCTTTCAGGTACGCTGCCTCTGTAGCTTCCTGATTCAGAGCCAAAGTTAGGGTATAGTAACTCTGCCAGCTATCTACTGCCAATAGTTCTATGCCTGTAGTTAAATATTTTAAAGCCGCAGCATAAGCAGTAGAAGCCTTAGCTTTACGTCCAGCAATCAAATTTAATTGAGCCAATTGATTTTGATCATTTTGATTGGTAATTAGTTTAAAACCAACATTCAACTGGTTGACAATTTCAAAAATTTTCTCTTCCTGTTCTACTTCCGGGGTATTGCTCAAAAGCCGTTTACCTATTTTTAGATGGGTTTCTTCCTTCTGGTTTTCTGGAATCAAAAAATAAGCAGCTTGCTGCACACGGTCATGGGAAAATTTGTAAAAACAGTTATTATAATTAATCTCTTCTTGTAAATCCTGATTGCCTACTGACTCTTGAATCGTAAAAAATTTGTACACTTCGCTCTCAGGCAAAATTAATCCTTCTTGTAAAGCTGACCAGAGGTCAGTCGCTGTTTCTGAGAGAGATTTTTCATAGACAATTGCCAAAGTTTCTAAATCAAAGTGGTTGCCAATACAGGCTGCTATTCTCAAGACTTGTTGAGTATTTATTGCCAATTTTTGTAACTGATTAGACATAAATTTGACCACATCAGAACCCATGGCTAATACCTTGACTTTGGCGAGGTCACACTGCCAATAGCCGCGACTCAAATCAAACCAGATAATTTGATCTTCCTGTAGAGATTTGAGGAATTGAGTAGCAAAGAAAGGGTTGCCTTTGGTTTTCTGAAATACCAGTCCGGTTAAAGGTTCTGCTAGCTCTAGAGTGCAAGAAAGTGTATCAGCAATCAGTTGGTTTAGGGACAATTGGTTAAGGGGAGCGAGGGTAATTTGATTGATGCTTGCATCCGATTGACGAATCTCTTCTAAAGTCAAAATCAACGGATGAGCATTTGAGACTTCATTATCTCTATAGGCTCCAATTACCAGCAAATAGTTAGTATCGGCTTCACTTATAAGTAATTGCATCAGCTTGAGTGAAGCCGAATCTGCCCATTGCAAGTCATCAAGAAAAATGACTAGGGGATGCTCCGCCTGACTAAATACTCGTATGAACTTACTAAAGAGTAAATTGAAGCGATTTTGGGATGCACTAGAGGCAAGTTCTGGAACAGATGGTTGTTTACCAATGAGAAGTTCTAGTTCAGGGATGACATCAATGATTACCTGAGCTTGCTCCCCTAAAGCTGATGAAATTTTAACTTGCCATTGTTGAATCTGAGCATAATTTTCAGTAAGCAGTTGCCTCATCAGATTTTGGAAAGCTTGCACAAAGGCTGAGAAAGGGATATTGCGTTTAAATTGGTCAAACTTACCTTTGATAAAGTAACCCCTCTGCCGCACGATTGGCTTATGGACTTCATTAACTAAAGCTGATTTCCCTATACCAGAAAAGCCTGCTACAAGCATCATTTCTCTGTTGCAATGACTAACACGCTCAAAGGCTGCCAACAGAGTATTTACTTCTGCTTCTCTACCATAAAGTTTTTCCGGAATACAAAAGTGATCAGAAATGTCTCTTGTTCTGAGGGGAAAAGAGTCAATGCTGCCTTGGTTATGCCATTGCTCCAAGCATTGCTCTAGGTCGTATCGTAGTCCAAAAGCACTTTGATAGCGCTCCTCAGAAGTTTTTGCCATCAACTTCATGATCATGTCATTGACTACCTGAGGAATAACCGGATTTAACTTTATGGGTGGAGTTGCTTTCCTAGCAAGATGACAGTGGACTAACTCCATGGGATCATTAGCTCTAAAGGGGAGTTGTCCTGTCAGTAGTTCGTAGAAAGTGACTCCCAACGAGTAAAAATCACAGCGATAGTCGATGCCCCGATTCATCCTTCCCGTTTGTTCTGGGGACATATAAGCTAGAGTTCCTTCGAGAACATTTGGGTTTTGGGGAGCCTGAAATTCATGGGGTAAAACAGAGGCAATGCTGAAGTCAATCAGTTTGACTTTTAGAGTTTCTGGGTCAATCAGAATATTAGCAGGCTTGATATCTTTGTGAATAATGTTGTGGGCATAAAGTCCTTCTAATGTCTTAGTCAGTTCGATAGCGATTTCGAGAAACTCGGGCAATTGTATTGACGCTTTTTGTGTGTAATCTTGGAGAGAGACTGCACCATAGTCCTCCATGACTAAGGCAAAACCATTTTGGTAAGATTCCAGACTCAGCGGTCGAACAATACCGGGTAAATCTAAGTTTACAGTAATATTATATTGATGTCGAAATCGTAGCAGCTCAGAAAAAGTTGGATGTTCATTCTTGAGTAATTTGATTACTACTGGCTTGAGGTCTGATTCCCTAATGCCTCGATAAACTAAGGTTCTGGAACCATCATAGATTTTATTGAGGAGGCGATAGCCTTCAATGGAGAGTACAGAATTGATTATGCTTGAATGATTGCTGTTATCCATAACTGTTTTAATCGAAATTAATGTCTAGGAATCAATTATTTAAATAACTGTATTAAGTTCTGTAGAGTCTTCAATCTTTTAATTGTTGAGTTAAGTCAATAATTTGCTGTAGTTTAAAGTCATTGACCAAATCTATTAGCATCCGAGCTAAAGGAGTATGGGAATCTTGGATTTGCTCAATGAGAGTCAAAATTAACTCTTCATCAGCGCCCCTTGCTGCCCGACGTAGCTGCGCTATCCACTTCCTAGGCATGGTCATCATTGCCTGTGGCAAGTATGAAGGGTCTAAACTGGCAGCTGAATTTAACTGAGGATCAAGCTTGCTAGTTGAGGCTAATTCTTGATAGACATAACGCACTCCCAAATGTTGAGCCAACTTCTCAAAGATAACCTCTTCCTTTAAAGGTTTGTGTACAAAGTCATCACAGCCAACTGAAAGTATCAGTTCTTGCTCCTGTTCAAAAGCACTTGCAGTTATGGCAATAATCACCGTCTCCTGACTAGATAATTGGGCTTTAATCCTTTTGGTTGCTTCATACCCATCCATAACTGGCATGCGCATATCCATCCAGATTAAATGTGGTTGATAGCTTGAGAAAAGTTCCACCGCTTCTTGACCATTTGTGGCGGTACTGACCTCAAAGCCAATAGGTTCAAGCAGCTTCAGCAGCACTTGGCAATTATCCCAGTGGTCATCAACTACTAGCAAGCGATAAGCTGGTTGCTCAGCAGCTAGACTAATTACTCGCTTCTTCAGCTTGAGAGTGGGAAGCTCACAGTAAAGAACTATACTCACTGGCAGATCAAATTTGAAGATGCTTCCTTGGTTCAAGGTAGAGCTGACACTAATATTTCCTCCCATCAGTTGCACAAAGGAGCGACTAATAGGTAAACCTAAACCCGTACCCTGTTGAGATTTGAGACCAGTTTCAGTTTGCACAAAAGGTTCAAATAAACTGTCGATTTCCTCTGGAGTAATGCCAGGACCAGTATCTTCAACTTCAAAGAGCAGACGAATAATTTGCGATTGAGAATAGGGGTTGGGAGTGTTAAGGTAAGAACTTTCTACTTTTACCTCTGGTTCCTGCTTCAGAGTACAGGAGTTTCCTTGCTCCTCGGTAAAGCTTTTCACCCGCAAAGTAACACTACCTTCTTGAGTAAATTTGAGGGCATTACCTAAGAGGTTAATCAAAATTTGGCGCAACTTACTCTCATCAGCAATTAGGTATTGAGGCACTTCGGGAGTGTGCTCAAAGATTAACTCTAAGCCTTGGGATTGGGCTTTGAGTTGCAACATGTCTTCAATGTTGTCGAGGAGGTGATAAAGGTTAAAGGCATGAGGATTAAGACTGACTCTACCTGCCTCAATTTTGGACATGTCTAGGACATCATTGATCAACTGTAGTAAATGCTCACCAGAACGACTAATGATGCTGAGATATTCCTGCCCAGAGGCAGAGAGGGAAGAGTCCCTTTCTAGCAGTTGGGTAAAGCCAAGGATAGCATTGAGTGGGGTTCTTAGCTCGTGGCTCATGTTAGCGAGAAATCCGCTTTTAGCTCTGTTGGCACTATCAGCAGCCTCTTTGGCTTCCGAGAGTGCTGCGTTAGCCTTGGCTAGCTCCTGCATGGTTGTTTCAAGTTCGTAATTCTTTTGTTTCAATTTTTGCCTAGAGCTCGCCAGTTGTTGGGCACGCTCTTGGAGAGCAGCTTGTGCTCGCTGGCGCTCTTCAATCTCCTGTTGTAGTTTTTTATTAAGCGATCGCAATCTCAAATGCAGCTTAATACGAGCTAACATCTCCTCTTGCTGAAAGGGCTTGGTGATGTAATCGACTGCCCCCAGATTAAAACCTCTAATCTTATCTGCCGTCTCAGCTAGGGCAGTGGTAAAAATGACTGGGATTTCGTTGGTTAATGGATTTGCTTTCAGCCTTTGACAAGTTTCAAATCCGTCGATTCCCGGCATCATCATATCCAAAAGGATAAGATCTGGTGGATCATCTGCTACTTGCTCAATAGCACTGTTGCCATCAATAGCCACCGCGATTTCAAAACCAGCTTCAGTCAAGGCTTCAGATATCACTGCCAAATTATTAGGATTATCATCTACAACCAAAATGAACCCTTGATCTTTGCTAGGTGTGACCCCAAACTCACTTCGATCAAGCCTGTGATTACTAATAATGTTTTTCTCCCCTGCTTCCGGGGCTCCTCTGCTCCTGGCACTCCCCTGCTCCCCTGTTTGTTGAGAAAAGGGTGGTAATGAACCCAGATTTGGTGTCATCTTAATCTTTGTTCCTGTTGACAATTGCTCAAAATCAGCTCTGATTACTCCAGATAATTACAGTATTCCCACCTTAGTCACTCAAAACTAATTGCTCAACATATGTTTTTGAATCAAAGCCCGCAGCTGTTTAACCTGAAAACCCTGAGATAATTGACGCAGCTGTTGGGCAAAGGGGATAAATTGGGGGGCTAGTTGTTCAATTTTCTCAGCCTCTTCCAAAATCTTCTGGAGGCGTCCTTTCTTGGCTAAATCCCACAAAAGTTCCATGTACTCTGTTGGAGGAGCTACCATCTGAGCCGTTTGTAAGGGGTATAAAGCCTCAGCTTTTGTGGCTGTTAGAGTCAATTCTTTGGCTTGGGGAAATTCTACATCTAGCCAAAAAATGCTCCCCTTCCCTAGTTGAGATTGTACCTGCAAGCTGCTACCCATGAGTTCAATTATTTTCTGACTAATTGCTAATCCTAGTCCAGTTCCTTGGGTTTTGCGGGAGTTATCCCCTACTTGTTCAAAGGGCAAAAAAATTTTCTCCAATTGCTCTGGAGTCATGCCCACGCCGGTATCTTCGATCTGAAATCGGATATTTGAGCTTGTTGATTGCTCATTTATACTGGTTGAGGGATTAGCGATAACCTCTACTTTGAATGTTACTCCCCCATTGTCGGTAAACTTGATGGCATTACCCAGTAAGTTAATTAGTACTTGCCGCAAGCGTTTGTCATCAGCATAGATGCCAGTGGGTAGTTGAGGACTGGGTTGGTAAATAAAAGAGATTTGTTGTTGTTGAGCTCGGATGCAGCAGATTTGCACCACTCCCTGTAAAAAGGAGGGAAAATGAAGATCTTTGGGGTAAAGTTCCATTTTCCTAGCTTCGATTTTAGAAAGATCAAGAATATCGTTAATTAAGGTTAACAGGTGGGAGCCGCATTGGTGTATAGTTCCAACACCATTTTTGTCTTTTTCAGTTAAGGTATTTGAGCTATTGAGGATTTGGGCATAGCCTAAAATACCGTTGAGGGGAGTACGGAGTTCATGGCTCATATTGGCAAGAAATTCGCTCTTGGCATTGTTGGCAAGATCAGCGGCTTGTTTAGCTTGATGGAGTTCTTCTACTTTTTGCTCTAGGAAGTAATAGGATTGGGCTAGTTTGGCTGCCATTTGATTTAATTCGTTAGAGAGTTCTTCAATTTCATCTCCTGTGTGAATATCCAGGCGATAGTTCCAATCACCAGCACCAATAGTTAAAGCTCCTTGCTGTAGCTTCTGGATAGAGCGGATTACTGGCAGGAGAATTAGGCGGAACTGAGCAACATAAATTAAGAAAACAAAAGCGATAATCATGTATTCAATTAGATTTACACTCTGCTTAAATTGCTTAGCTGCTTGCAAAGCTAAGTCATCCTGTTTTTGGGTACTATCGATAAGTAAATTTAAGTAAAACTCGATATCTTTACTAAAGGAATTAATAGCTCTGACATCTTGCTGGAGTTGAGGGAAACTGGAAGTAGTATCAGTAAGTTCTGCTGCTAAGTGGACAAGTTTCTGATGGCGATCGCGAATTAATGAGATTTCCTCCGCTTCTGGGATTAGGTTCTCTAACTCACTTAAACTAATTAAAAACTGAGACATTGCCTTTTGGTATCTTGCCATGTCAGAGGTATCTCGATTCAGCATCAGAAAGTCTTTAAGAGTTACAATCTGTTCTCTTAAGGAGACTTGTAATCGTAAGGTAATATCCAGCGCTTGGTCAGTTTTTTGGTGACTATCTTCAACAGAGAGTTCTGCTCGCCTAATCAAAAAAGTACTTCCACCAATTAAGACAACAATCAAACCGAAAACTGCGACGGAAGAACCAATAAATTTAGTTGTTATCCTCATACCCCTGAATCAGGTTCTGGCTTAAGAATCTACAGTTAGCAGTAGTTGTCAATTCCTCAGGGTTATAATTCTGGGAGGTTGGGGCACAAGCCACATTCAAGAGAGTTAGAGCTAAGACTAAACTGAGGGAGGTGGTTTGTTGGTGGCAAGGATAGTGATGTAGCAGATGAGGCTCTTGCTGTGGACGTTTTTTTGTTGATCGAGAAAAATCGATCACCATTTGCTTGCTCCTGAGTACAATCAGCTAATAACTGCTTAGAGTTCTTACTCTGAGGGAGAAAGTGAGCGAGTCTCCATTGATATAGTTCCCAGTAATTTTGAGAAAGTAACGACTTTTAGTAATGGATTGAAAGGTTTTTTCTTAGCACAGCGATCACCTTAGGCGATCGCACTGCAGATACTCATGATTTTTCTTGAGTTTCAATAAACTTAAATACTCTTACATATAATTATGAGCAATATTTTAAGAGCGATAAAAACAATTGTTAGTAATCCGGAACTGATGGTATTAATGAAATACATGGAGTATATTTTTCGGAAACAAAAGAGTTAGGTATAGTTAATAAAGTAGACCCTTTAAACATAACTTACTTAAGAATTAGAGGGATGTGGGGCATGCAAAACCCTATATCAGTTTTTGATTATCTCAATTTAGGCGATCAACAAAATACAAAGTTTCAAACAATTGCCCTAATGAAGAAAAGCAAGTATTTTTCTTTTCCAGAGCAAGACAGAATCCAGATTGAAGCTCTATCAGATAATAAACTACAAATTAATGAGATAAATATAAAATCTCCTAATAATCCTGTTAAGCTTATTCCTGCTATACTGATAAAGTATACGATATAAGCTAATATTTTATAGAATAGATGGGAGTTTCATCTAAAAAACTTATCTCTTTATTCTCTGGCTGTGGCGGTTTAGATTTAGGCTTCCGTCAAGCTGGGTTTGAGATTATTTGGGCGAATGAATATGATAAATCAATTTGGGATACTTACAAATTTAATCATCCAGATACAGAGCTGGATAGAAGAGATATAAGAACAATTAAATCCTCTGAAATTCCTGAAGGCATTGGTATAATTGGTGGACCACCTTGTCAAAGCTGGAGTGAAGCAGGGGCTGGTAGAGGCATTAATGATAGCAGAGGTCAGTTATTCCATGAATACATTAGAATTATCACAGATAAAAAACCTCTGTTCTTCCTGGCTGAGAATGTCAGCGGCATTTTAGCCAAAAGGCATAGTCAAGCTTTCCAAAATATTTTGTCCCAATTTGAAGAGGTAGGCTACAAAGTTAATTGCCGATTACTGAATGCTCATGATTTTGAGGTACCTCAAGATAGAAAAAGAGTAATTATTGTTGGCTATAAAGAAGAATTAGGGGGATGCTTTAACTTTCCCAAGAACGTTAATAAAAAATTGACTCTCCGAAACGCTATATACGATTTGAGCAATAGAGAACCTCGAAAATTAGAAAATACTGCACTTGTAAATAAAAATCCTCAGCATTATAAAGTAGAGGACGAAATTTACAACCACGAATATCTGGATGGCGGCTTCTCCAGCATTTATATGTCGAGAAATCGGGTAAGAAGCTGGGATGAACCATCCTTTACAATTCAGGCTGGTGGCAGACACGCTCCCCTAA
>JAAHGS010000098.1 GCA_010692645.1 Symploca sp. SIO2E9 | reverse complement strand
GACATACTATCATTATTAAAAGGGTTGGGAGTTCAACCCTAGGCGTAGGAGATGTTAGACAGGCTGTGCCTGCAATCTCACCCTTGATGCCTGAATCCCACGAATTCAATTCGTGGGAGTGGCTCAAGGATAGGAAAAGTTCTCTTAGAAGATACTCAATATTCCTACTTGCAACCGGGTGAGCGAAAAAAGGCGTGGGGAAATGAGTAAGCAGACAGGTCGACAGGTCGACAGGTCGACGCTCCAGACGCGGAGAATTTAAATCCCACGCAAAATTTCGTTCACCCCTTGCAACCTCAGGCAAAAGAGTGCCTCAAAGATGACCGCCAACTAGTTAGCACTGTAGGATTGGCAACAGAGACTATCCTACCCTTAGAAGATTATACTTGCTACAGCTACCTCAGTAGGGGATTCAGTATGCAGAAATGAGCAACAACAAACAACGAACATTTACGCTCTCGCTAACATTGGAGCCTTTAAATTTCTCACTAATTTACTGATTAAAAGCTCTATTTCTGGAGAATCTAATTTTTCTTCAATATCATCAATTTCCATGATTTTGTCAATTACAAACCTGTTTTTTTGTTCAATTCTTAAAGCTTCTGCATAGGGCATGCAGGTAAAGGTAATGTTATGATATAGAGAACTGCGTTCAGGATACATTTTTTGTATCTTTCTTTCAATTTTATTCCTCAGTAGAAACTTTGGATCGCCAACTAGTTTTCTGAGTATCCTAAAGTGTTCACTGCACAAATGAGCAATCACATCCATATTTTGTTTGCGCAATTTTTCATACGTCTGAAAAATTGTCTGCCAATCTCCTGGATGTTTTTCCATACATTTGATCAGAATCTGACAATCTTCAAAACCGGCATTGGCACCCTGACCATAGTATGGAAAAATGGCATGACAGGCATCGCCAATTAGTGCCGCCTTATCTTGATAAGTCCAGGGAAAACATTTGACAGTAATCATATCTCCAATTGGTTTCGTACAATAATCCTTCAGAGATGATTTAACCAACGGCAAGATATCAGAGAAATAAGTCTCGAAGAGATTCTGGATATTCTCGTAAGTTTTAATAGATTCATGGGAAATTTTTCCTACATATGGTAGGTGCAGTGACAAAGAAAAGCTTCCATCTAGATTGGGAAAACCAATGAGCATGAAATTATCTCGTGGCCAGATATGTATAGCGTTTTTTTCGAGTAACCAACTTCCCTCAGTACTAGCGGGTATGATGATTTCTCTGTATCCTTGTTCCAGATATTCTTGGGAGTAGTTAAAACGTTTCAAACGCTGCATTTTTTGCCTGATAGCTGAATAGGCACCATCAGCTGCAAAAATTCGCTGTCCCTGAACTTGGGTGATTATACCTTTGTTTAGCTCTTGAAGTTCAAGTGTAGCCGTTTGTAAATCAATACCGATGCATTTTTGTTGAAAATAAAAGTCGATGTTTTTATACTTTTGGGAAAAATCAAGAAGTACCCGACTTAAATCTTCCCGTCCAATAGTATAGATAGCTTCTTGATTATTGCCGTAGGGTTGGTAAGTGCATTGTCCATCTTTAGAATGTATGATTCTGCCGTAGAGAGGAATGCACAGCTCACGCACTAAATTGCCTACACCCACAGCATCAAGTGCCTGAAAGCCTCGCTCACACAGGGTGATATTGATCGATTTCCCCGCTTGTAAATTAACCTGACGTGGGTCTGAATTTCGCTCAAATATACTGACTTTGAAGTCAGCACGCGCTAGGTATAGGGATAGTAAAGAACCAACGAGTCCGGCACCAACGATAATAGCATGTTCCATGATTGACTTAATTAACTCAACAGGTGCAAGTCAGAAATTGACTAACTAAAACTTGATTAGTTGCAAAAACTTTGAACACATAGGAGCAGTCTTTGAAAGGGGAGAATTTCACTTTTGTTGATCTGGTTGAGAAACGAAACCCAGCACTTCTGTAAATGTTGGGTTTCACTGCATTCAACTCAACCAACTCTGTAGGATATTTGCCAAACTAACATCCTCACCTCAAAAGCTAACTAACCTATATTTATTCGACTAAACCACAGAAATCTCGCTTGATTTAAACATTGGTTTTGCAAAACATTCATGCATTGTATATAAATCACTGAAGAGAGCTTTAACCATTGCTTTTGCTTCCAGATATTCTGCTTCTGAAAGGTTATTGACACATAAACTTAAAAGCTCACCAAAATGATCTTCTGCATCAAAGTAACTGCCTGCCTGATGGTCAGATTCAGCATCCTTGTGTACTTGCCCAAAATATTCTAACTTCTCGTACATGCCAGCTTTCTTTAGTACAGGATGCATGACTTCTGCAAAGGTCGTAAATCCACACTCTAATACAATCACCATCAGCAAGCGAAATGCAGGGTGATGATATTGCTGCACGTAGTGCATCATTTTATAAACCATCTTACGAATGGGGAAATAATCATTACTCCATATCTGGGCAAATGCTTGGGTGACATCTTTACCAAATTTATGATCGATGTTAAGGCATCTCAAATCTTTTAAAAACCAGTGCCAGTGTTGACTATCTTCTTCGCTGTGCTGATTGAGCATCAATTCTAAATCTGAAACTGGAGATTGATAGCGCATCAACAGCATAAGATCTTTAAATCCCAAGATAAAGAAAGTCATGCGATAAAGGCATGAGATTTTTTCTTCAAAAGGCACAGTTGTCTTCATTAAAAAAATGTTCAAGGGATTATGAGAGAGTCTTACTCTCTCATAATTAATTAACTCCGATAATTCCTTCATGCCAACAATCACCTAATGCTGAGTAATTACGATCTATCTTGCAAGTCGAATGAGTTAAACACCAATCCAGGGCTTGATTTAAGATGGATCATTTGCTCTCGTGTAATTATCAGTAGCAGACAGAGCTTAGTCACTTACTTTTCAAAGCAATGACTATAGAGTCTTTTTGATTCTTGCCTACTATACTATTGCAGTCGAAAAATTAATGCTACACCTTTAGATAAAAAAAATCAAGCTTAAATTAAATACTTATAGTCCTTGATTTAGCATTTTATTTGAGCTTGATTTCTAGTTGATATATCATTTGTTTTTTATCGAAATTAATTTGGGTTAAATACCCCACCGTCTATACGGTGCATAAAATTGGTTGGGGTCAAATCCCCATCCAATTTGTCCCCGCGTCCCCGTGTCACCGTGTCCCCGCGTCTTTAATTTTAAATGCTGTTTTTTTTGCTATGCTATAGCAATTTATAAAGTTAAATGGTTGATAATATAGATGCTGGTAATCATCAGGCAAAGTGGACTTTTTTCTCTGATAACCAAAATAAATTCAAGGCGACTTCAAGCTAAAATATCAAGATGAAATCAATTTTTAAACTAATTGCTAATGATGACTTTAAGCTGTTGTGCATTAAAAATGCACAACAGCAAGGCAGAGGACTCCAGGGCAGGTTAATTCATGATCATATATGACAAAAATAACATTAATTTTAATTAAACTTAATTTAATTTTAAGAATAAAAAAAATACTACCTTTTATTAGCTCTTGTTAAGATAGGCTTAACTTACACTGGAGACATAGGCCGAGTAAATTCCGTATTTTTACGGAGGTAGTAACGGTAAAACTACGAATAAAATTTAAGTTATAAAGAAACTTCTGCCTCGACCAAGAAATCTTGTTTTGAAGGGTGATTGACGAAACACTTTAGATACTGGGTGTTGAACTCACAAGAGCTGACAATTTTATAGATTTCAATGGGCAATACTGGTCTATTCCACCACAAGGAGGTTTTCAGTCATTAAGGCGGCTGAAAACCTACTCATCTAACTATATAGATGGATTTTTTTGCTATAATTCAATAGTTTAACCTATCTCATTTAAACTAGACTTAAGCTGCTCTTCTGCTGCTGTCTAGCTCAAGAAGTCTTTATTAAAAAGGGTTATCTACTAAAGACTGCGCTCAAAATCGGCATATCAGCTGATTGTCTGGATCAGGGAATCTGCCAACCTACCAGACCTAATGTACATCTCCATGCATGTACAACGCTTCACTATACCAATAAAATCTTAACTAAGGTCTTTCAGCAAAACTTACTCCGAATTACCCCTGACAGTCTTTGATTCAAAAGCGCTAGTTTCCCTATCTCCAATCAATGCTCACCAACTATTCTCACCTCCAGTAGTGACCTACTTATGACAATCCAATTTAATCAAACTTTCCCAGTCTCCAAAGGAATTTCATCACTAGCGAACCCCGCCAATTTCTCCAAATCCAACTCAGAAGCAGCGCTGTTATTAGGAGAAGTTGCCCTCTTCAGTCAACCTAATCATCAAGAGCATCTCTATCAAAGAGCCGTTGAAGGTGCACGATCAATCATACAAGCAGACCGAGTAGTAATCTATGTCTTTGACAATGACTGGAATGGAACTATTGCTGCTGAATCAGTAGCTCCTGGATTTCTTAAATCCTTCGGACATAATTTTGTTGACACCTGCCTCAAAGAAAATAAGGGAGGAACTTACAATAATGGCAGCATCCGCGTCATTAACGACATTTATCACGCTGGTTTATCAGCTTGCTACCTGAAGGTTTTAAAAAAGTATCAGGTTAAAGCCAGCATGGTGGCACCACTCCTCAAAAATGACCTGTTATTTGGCTTAATTATTGCTCATCAGTGCGACCAACCACGAGTTTGGCAGCCCCACCACATTGATTTTTTTGTACAGTTGTCTGCCTTGATTTCACTTCGTTCTGGTCACCAAAATTTCCTCGAGCAAGTGGCAAAAGCTGGGCAGATACGGGCTTTTTCTAATGTTTCCCTGCGCCTGCGCAAATCTCTAGCTCCAGAGGAAGTATTACAAACTGCTGCCATAGAAATCCGACAAGTACTCAATGCAGATCGATTGTTTATCTGTAGCCTCAGCCCAGGCTACAGATCGGGAAGCGTTGTTGCCGAGTCTGTGGTTAAGGGTTATCAGTCATTGCTAGGGCAGCCAGTAGATCAGATTCCTTGTGTAGAAAAGAAGCACTTGACTGGCTATAAACATGGTTATATCAGAGCGATTAATAACGTGCTTAAAGAACGAACTCTAACTAGTGTCGAGATTAATCTCTTACTACAATATAAAGTTAAGGCAAGTTTAGTCGCACCAATCCCGAGAGGCAACGAACTCGCAGGCTTGATTATTGCTCACCAGTGTTCAGAAATGCGCACTTGGGAAGACCCGACAATTAATTTATTAAGGGATTTAGGCTCTCAAGTTGGCTTAGCTCTTGAACAAGCAGCTCTTCTCAAAACTGTAGAGACGGAGCGTCAGCGAACCAAGTTACTGGCAGATTTTACCTCCCGCGTTCGTCAATCTCTTAAACCACAAGACATTTTGAGCATCGACCTTGCAGACATTCGCAATACCCTACAAACAGACCGTGTACTGATCTATTACTTTAATGAAGATGGCAAGAGTGGAGAAATTACCTCACAAGAAGTGATACCAACCTGTCCCAAAGTGCAGGGGCTTTCCCTAAGTGAGCTGTTTACCGAAGAAATTATCAAATGGTATAGAGATAGCAACTCTGGAAACTCCAATAACTTTTATCGAGCAAATCTGACATCTTCTAACTCTAAGGCTTTAGAAAGATTACAAACCAAGGCAAGTATGATTGCGCCAATTTTGCATGAAGACAAGATTGCAGGCTTGTTATGTGTCCATCACTGCTCTGGTAGCCGTGATTGGCAGGAGTCGGAATTGAGTTTACTCGAACAGTTAGCAGCTCAAATCGGGTTTGCTCTAGACCAAGCTAAGTTAATTGAGCAGGTGCAGGTTGTTTCTAGCCAGCAACATCAGCCCCTACCAAATCAGTTAATTAATCCCCTGGAGGAGGAACTTGCTAGCTTAATCAGGGATGTTGAAGCAATAGCCGAAGGTGACCTCACGGTTCGCGCCCAAATCACAAGCGGTGACCTTTCTACTGTTGCTATCTTCTTCAATATGATCATTGAAAGCCTCCAGGGAATTACCCTACAGGTCAAACAATCGACAAGTCAGGTTAACGCTTCCTTGGCAGAAAACTCAGAGGCAGTTAGTCAATTTGCCAGTATTGCCAACCAACAATCTCAGAAGACTACTAAGGTTTTAGGTTCGGTTGAGCAAATGAGCAATTCGATTCACAAGATAGCTGATCATGTTAACCAGGTAGCAGAAGTCGCTCACACAGCCACTAACACTGTTGAAGCTAGCGGTTCAGCAATGGAGCTTACAGCACGAAAAATCTTTAAATTGCAAGCAGTTGTCGAAAAAACTGCTAAAAAGGTCGAGTATTTAGGTAAATCTTACCAAAAAATTTCCCAGGTGGTTTCCTTGATTAATCAAATTGCTTTGCAAACTAATGTCTTAGCTGTCAATGCTGGACTGGAGGCTACCCGTGCTGGTGAACAGGGTAAGGGTTTTTCCGTGATTGCTACACAAGTTGGTGAACTAGCAGAGCGCTCAGTAGAAGCTACCAAAAATATTGAAGCAATTGTTGAAAGTATTCAACAGGAAACTGCTCAACTGGTCAAGGTGATGAGGCAAGAAACTGCTGAAGTGACCGAAGGCAGCCTTCTGGTTGAAGAAACTAAACACAGTTTGGGTAATATTATCGAAGTCTCTCGCCAAATTGACCGGTTAGCGGCATCGATTTCTCAAGCAACTGTTTCTCAAGTCGAAACTTCAGAGGCAGTTCGGGAATTGATGACAGATATGGCTAAGGTTTCTCAAGAAACTTCTGAGTCTTCTCAACAAATTTCTGGCTCTTTGCAGCAGACTGTGGAGATTGCCCAGCAATTACAAGCATCTGTAGAGGTATTTAAAGTTGATTCGGAATCGGTATGATCAAGTTCAAATTTATAATTGACTAATCGTTCCAGAAAATGCTAGACTAACTCTAGAGACAACAGAGAGTATTCATGGCTCGACATAAAGAGTTTGACCGAGAAGATGTACTGAAGAAAGCAATGGAGACCTTCTGGTGCTATGGCTACAAAGCCACTTCAGTACAAGAATTAGTCGAAAGCATGGGTATTAACCGGGGTAGTCTCTACGACACTTTCGGGGGCAAAAGCTCTCTGTTTCAGGCAGCGCTAGCTCAATATGAGGAGATAGTAGTCAAAAAAACGATCGCTCACTTAGAGGCACCTGGAGCTGCTAAAGTTGCGATCGTGAATTACTTTTACAACCTAATTGACCATGCAGTAGCTGATGCTCAGCGAAAAGGCTGCTTAGTAACCAACTCGGCTGTAGAATTGTGTTCCCACGATCCTGATACAGCAACCCGCATTGTCGCTAATCTTCATAGGGTTGAAAATGCCTTAAAAAAAGCCTTAGTTAGAGCACAAGAAAAAGGAGAAATTAGCTCCAAACACGACCTAACTGCTTTAGCAAGTTTCCTTACTTGTACTTTACAAGGCTTACAGGTTATTTCCAAGGTCAACCCTGATCCGGAAGTTTTGCGAAAGATTGCTGAAATAGTGCTATCGGTTCTGGAGTAGTTCGATTCTTTTTTTTCTTGCATTTAGAACGAATGTTCAAATAACTACCAACTAGTCAAAGGATTAAGGAGAAGTTCCATGAGTTTGACACAAGACCTAAGCAATCTGCGCAGCCAATTAAAAGCTAATCTTCCTGAGAACATCAAAGTTGTCATGGAGCAAGCGACACAAGAGTTAGCTAACTCAGCAGTTGTCAACAACAGTTTGAAAGTTGGCGATGTCGCCCCCAACTTTGTCCTCTCTAATGCTGTGGGTTATCCCGTTGAATTGCAATCTTTACTGAAAGCTGGGCCAGTAGTAATTTCCTTTTACCGTGGTCAGTGGTGTCCCTACTGTAACCTGGAATTACGTACTTTGCAGCAGTCATTACCAGAATTTAAGGCTTTAGGTGCTGCACTCGTGACTATTTCACCTCAAACCCCTGATAATTCTCTCTCTACAGCAGAGAAAAACGAGCTAACTTTTGAGGTATTAAGCGATATGGGGAATCGCGTTGCCAGAGAGTTTGGTCTAGTTTTCACTATTCCAGAAGAGCTACGCCTGATTTATGAAGAATTTGGCATTGATTTACCAGCTAATAACGGCGATGAAAGCTTTGAATTGCCCATACCTGCAACCTACGTCATTGCCTCAAATCACAAAATTGTTCATGCTTTTGTAGACGCTGATTACACCAAAAGGCTAGATCCAACGGAGATTGTAGCAGCACTAAGGAAATTTCAAGTAGTAGCTTAATCAAAATCTACTTTCAACAAAACTAGATTTTTTCCATAAGGAGGAATACAAGCATGTCAGATACGACTAAATACATAACCTTAACTAACGACAACTTTACGAAAGTACCCCTACCGCCAAGGTATAGCAACCGACATGTCGGTTAGGACATCGTATTTTGATTCAAAGGGAACAGGGAACAGGGAACAGGGAACAGGGAACAGGGAAAAAGAAAGTGTCCTAACAGCTGTGGCGACTGCTATAATTTAGGTTTATCTAAATAGTTGATGTTAGCCGCTTAGTTGCCCAAAGTTGTCCGTCACAGCAGGGCTGTACCTTTGTAGTTACAGGGCGCGGTGGCATGCTACCCACATTCCGCTATTTTTGGTCATAGATATCTAAAGCCAGGGTATATCAATCATTTCATGATTATTAAGAATAATGCGGAATCTGGGATCTAGCTGTGGACAACAAAATTTTTTGAGATCATAATAAATACATCAGATTCAGCTAAGTAGTTGGGTCTGAATACATTCTGGTGCCTTATTGAGGATTAAAGCACCCAGTCTAATGGATTGAGAGGTTGGTGCGATCGCAAATCATCTCTAACTCGGAAACCTCCGATCAACCGGAACATTTGAAGACCATACGCGTACGCATTCTTTCTAATGAGCAATACGCTTCCTATTTGTTGGAATTGTATCAGCAAGTGTGGAACCGGGGGAAGGTTGTTGCCAATAACACTCTTGAGGAGAGGAAGTTACAGTTATCTGGGTTAGTAGTCAAGGAGAGAGTTGGAACTTCCCCAGTTCTTAAAGTTTACAACCGTATTTATCGTGAAGTCTTTAATCAAGACTGGATTAAGCAAGAATTAGCCTTATTACGTCCCTATTCGGAAGCGTTTAGGGCTTGGGTGGTTTCGGGAGGTGAGGATGAGTTCTGGTTATTGCGGGGAAAGGCTCTACAGGATGCTCAGGCTTGGGCAAAGGGGAAGAATTTAAGTTATTTAGATCAACAGTTTTTGGCAGCTAGTGAGAAGAACAAGATAGAGGAGCAAATAGCTCAAATGACAACAGCAGCAAAACTTGACGAACTTAAAAAATATGGTGAGTCCATACTCCAGGAACTAGACTTAGTGCCTCAGAACCCCTCTAGCCAAGAGGATTGGGTTCCAGCTGGCATCGATGGATGCATCGAGCGCCTCCGAGATTTAGCAAAGAAGACAATCGAACTTGCCTCCTCGCCAGTCAAAATTGGGGTAATGGGGGAATTTAGTAGCGGTAAAACCTTGCTCTTGGGTAGTCTAATTGGTTATGCAGACGCTTTGCCAGTTAGTGCCATACCCACTACAGGAAATATTACTGCGATTCACCTTGTTCAGCAAGAAAACTTAACACAGACAAAACTTGACAAGTTTAGGGTTGAATATCTCGAACACCAAGGAGTCAAAGATTGTCTAGACTTCATGCTAGAGGAAGCTGAGACAAGAGCAAATGCAGCAGAAATACCCTCAGAAAATTTAGCGCAGCTGAGACAGTTAAACCCTCAAGATGCTCAGATGTGCCAGGGAATCATCGACTGGTGTGAGCAAACCTGGAAGCAAACCCAAAACCCGGAATTACGCTATTTGCTCCGTGAGCTTGTCTGGTTTGTTCGCAGCTACAGCAGTTTAGGAGCAGCTTTATGTGGTCAGAAGTACGAGATTGATGCTACCACGGCTAGGGAAGGACTTGAGTTAGCTGATTCTGTCACTGGGCTCAACAATCTAAGCTTCGATCAACTTCCTCCAGCACCCGAGGGACTGTCTAATCCACCAGATAATCTCTCAGCTGATGTTTTGAGAAATAGCTTCCCCCTAATCCGGCGAGTGGATGTTGAGGCAAAAGTATCAAAGGAAATCTGGGATTTATCCTCTGTGCGGGGAACCAATGAATTTGTGCTGCTGGACTTTCCTGGATTGGGAGCAGCTGATTCAGGAGTTCGAGATAGATTTTTGTCTCTGCGGGAACTAGCGGAAGTACAGACCATTTTCATCTTACTCAACGGTCAGTCCCCCGGAGGCGATCGCGCTCTGAAAATTTTTAAGATGATCGAGCAGCAGAGGCCAGGAGAAAACCTAGAAGAGCGAATTCTGGTAGGTGTGGGACGATTCGATCAACTTCCCCTAGAAAACTATGACTTGACAGTACTTCAGGAACTGGTTGAACCAGTTCCTGATCACAATTCCTTGGCTAATCCCAACCAACAGAATACCCCATCAGGAGCAGAGTTACTTACAGAAGCAAAAGTCTTGGAAAAACTCAAAGTCCTGAAAACTACTATTGACGGTGCCCAAGCTTTGACTAAGCACAAAGATCAAGTTGTTCTGTTGTCGCCAATGTTAGGACTAGCCGTCCAATCTGAGCGTTGGAGTACAGTGCCATCTGGTTCAAAAGAGTTTCAGGGTAACCTGCAAAATTCCCTGGCTCAGACTAAATTTCTACGTCAGAACTGGAGCCAAATAAGCCAACAACTGTTGGATTCTAACCTCCGTAGCAGCCTAGGAAGGCAGCTGCGTGACTTTGCCGAAAATGGGGGAATTGTTAAACTCAGAGAATTACTCCAGACTCACGTAGCTGAGCATGGACTCAAGCAACTGTACGACGATACTTATCGCACTGCCAAGGCTTTGGCTAGAGAACAGAATAATCTCAAGAAATTCCTAGAAGAAATCCAGAACCGGGGTATACCAACTCAAGAAAATCCAAGTTTTATCAGATTACGTGAGAGTATCGAAAATCTGGAAAAAATCTACACAGAATTCAAAGAAAATATAGGAAAAAAACTCCTGAAATCAGGTCAAAGTGATGATGTTAGTAAGTTAGTGGGGGACGAGCTAGTCCATAGAATGTGGTATTGGAATGAGTGGAAATTACTCTTCCGAAATACCAAAAAAAACGGTATTATCTCACTTCCCCAAGCCAACACCAAGTTGGAAGGAATCCTTAATAAAATCGCCAAAGACAAAAACTTAGGTGAGCTTGGGTCTAATAAGCAGAGCATACCCACTAAAAGTGACGATTATTATTCAGTATTTGCCCAGACTGTTAAGGACATGGAAGAGTTTGCCCGTCAAAGCATCCGAGATGCAGTCACAGCCTGGTTAAGAGAGTTATCTACCGAGATTGGGGAAGAGCAAAACAACTTGGCAGCAATTAAGCTCGAGGAGAAGTTTCAGGAGCGGATCGATCTAATCGAGGACAAGTATCCCGAAAGTGCTCAACAATTCCCAACTCTCCTTGCTTTCCTTAATTTAGCGATAGAACCTCAACCTTTGCAAGAAGTTGTCCTCGACGAATGCAAACTTGAGGAAATTACTATCAATTCTGAAACTTTGTTCCCCTTAGCTCGTGCGGACAAGAACCATAAAATGGGTCAAATTTCCCACTGGGGAAGGGATAACCAAATCACACAAAAACCTGCCAACCACTTATTCCTGGTGCTGAGACAGCGAAATGAGATGATTGCCAGTGCTCGTCTACAGCTGTTTCAGTTTGTAAGTGAGGCAAATAAACTGCTCACTAAGACACTTGAGGAATACCTCGATCAAATCCTGTTCAATTTAACACAACTCCTGCAAAATGAAGCTTTGCTCAGAGATGTAGCAGCAGATGAATTGGACACTGAAGGCTCAACCCCCACTTGGTTAAAAGTTTTGTCCAAGCTTACATCGATTACTTATCAATAAGGGGCTCAGGTGGAAATCTTTCTCCTTGAGAAAAAGGGAAAGGTAAAATTATCACTAATAACTCTGAACTGCCCAATCTAGGTTAACTCCTATATTCTTTTTTCAAAGGAAAAGTCACATGCCTGTAGAATTTCGGCTTTTGCCTCGTTTAAAACTACGCACTATTACCAAAGATATTGGAGAAGTATTGGAACTTCCTATAATCGAACTAGTGCCGATCAAAACTGGTAATTCACCCTATCTCTCCAAGATCACTTACTCCGTCTGGGGAAAACCACGAGAGCTAGCAGGAATAATTAAATCTTCCTATGAAGAATTAGATTATGCCAATCCTCTCAAGCTAGATCAGCCGTTACAATTAAAACAAAAAGATTGTGTGCTGGATCAATCCTTACCAGCAGAAATTAATTGCATTTTACAGGTGAGGGTAGACTATTTTGAGTCGGACGCCGCAGACAAGCCGATTCTATCTGAACCGAAGAAGGCTGTGAAACAAAGCCATCTATGTTATCCTTTCCTATTTCTAGATCCACCTGATCGGTCTCAATTGGAAGAGGAAAACATGATTTCTGAAACTAATAATTTAGGCGCAAACGAACCTATGTCTGATCAAATAAGACCTCTTCCACCGATAGAAAGGACATCAGCCACAGAAAAAAGTCATAAAAATCCAGAAATCAACTATCCTGGTTGGTTAGCGATCGATTTCGGCACTGCCAACTCCACGATCACTCTTTTCGATCCGCGTCTGAGTAATTCTCACGATGGTCTACCTAAGGAACAAGAGTTTCACTTGCAAAAAAGGTTGTTGCAGGAATGGCTTAGTTCCTCCGCCTCTGATGCTTTACCTAGTGTGAGTGCAGGTGAGTGGGAAAAGTTTATCAATGATTTATGCAAAAAACTCCATCTCACAGACCAAAGCCAACTCAAAAATGCACCCTTGCTGGAAGCTATCCACCAAGTGGAACTCTCTCTGGGTAATCGTAGTGAGGCATTCCGCTGTGCTGCTAGTGTAAAACTTAACCAGATTTACCACGAGGTTTTCCGGATTCCTCCCCTAGAGTCTCAGAATCTCATCCCAGTGGAGCTTGACGCTAGCACTCGTGGTATTGAAATTCCTAGCGAGTTAGAAATCCTCAGTCCCTTAGAGAGTCCCTTAAAAGTGATTCTGGGGAATAGAGCCAGACAGAATAGAAAAGACGCCTTTGCTAGCAATAGCAGTAATTCCGGAAACGAGATTCAAGGCAAGTATCACCACTCCCCCAAACGCTACTTTGGTGTAGAAAACAAGTCGATTGAAGTGACTCTGGATGGACAAAAGCAGAAAATTGAAGTAAACCAGCTGATTCAGGCAGCCTGGAATCATCTGATCGATTTAACTGAAAAATACCGCCAACGCAACCCAGACAGATTTGCTGAAGGCAAATTCACCACAGCTGTGGTAACTTATCCCACTGTCGCACCACCAAGAGTTCGCCGCGATATTCACACTTTGGTGGAGGCTCTAGGCATCAAAGACATTCGGACTGCTTACGATGAGGCTGTATCCGTAGCAATCTTCTTTCTCTGGCGCTCATTCGGTGGCAATTTAAACGTTGGTATAGAGTCTTTCAAAACTCGTTGCCGCTGTGCTCATGAGCAATGGTGGCAAAACGTTTTAGTCTTAGATATCGGTGGAGGAACGACTGACATAGCTTTGATTCGTCTCACTCTCGAAGAAATAAACCCATTTCGACCAGATGAAGACCGGGGCTATGGGGGACGGTACTATAAGCTTATACCGAAACTGTTAGGCTCTACTGGTCATTTAAATTTGGGCGGTGAGTTAATTACCCTGCGGATATTTAGACTACTGAAGGTTGCCATAGCTGATTGTCTCTTAAGTGCAGTCACTGAGGGTAGTCTGAAAAGCGAAAAGCTCGAGGATCTAATTAACCAGTTGGAGCCTCAATTCTTGGATAATGGTAAATTCCAAAGCGGCAAACTTTTGAGCTGTCTAGACAAGCAGAATCCAGAAAACTACCCTGGCTACAAATCTGCCTTGGACAATGCTGAGAAAGTGTTGCCTACCCGCTGGGAACCATTTCCAGAGAAACAATTTCCAGAACGCTTGCAAACCTTTTACACTCTTTGGGATCATGCGGAAAATGCCAAACTCAAACTAGGTCAAAAGTCGAAGTCAAAAACTCAAACTGAACCAACTTTTGTTCTCTCTGAGCCAGATATCTCTGAATTGCTCAGCCAAAGTAATATTGACTGCCAAGTACAAGACTCTAATAGTCTGGAGGTCACTCTCAACTCTCAGCAATTTGAACAGATTATAACTCCAATAATTAAAGAAGCAATTGGCATTTCTAAAGGCTTGATGGAGAGCCGATTACGCTCCGAGGATGCAACCAATAATAGTAAAGATAATAGTAAAGATAATAGTAAAGAAATGGTCGATTGGTTGATTCTGTCAGGAAAAACTTGCAACCTCCAGCAAGTTGAGCGTGAACTGTACCAGGAGTTTAGCAAGTCCGACTGTTTCGTGTGGAATCCAGAGCGGATTACTTTTGTCCCTGAATATACAAAACTAGCCACTTCCGCTGGAGCCTGTTACGCCGAGAAACTACGTAGATTCTCTTTTGACCCGCAAGGTGCTAAAGAGTTACTAATTAAGGGAGCTAACCAGCTTTACATTGATGTTAATAACCTGTTTTATTTTCTGTCATGCTCCTTTAAACTTAATACTGCAACACATGAGTTTCTGACTATCTTTGATGCTGGTCAAGAACTCTATCGACTCGATCCTCGTGATGATTCGGTAGCGAAGTTTCGTAGTAAATGGCTGCCACCACAATTGCTCATTATCATCTACCGTCAGGACTTTGATAATGGACCGCGAATGTTGTGGGGAAGCTTTAGTTGCGAAAAACTGGCAAAGGATTTAAATATGAAAGAAGAAGATTTTAAGGAACGAATCCGTGTGCAGTTTGAAATCAACCAAAAACTAGAATTTAACCTGTTCTTTTGCCAGGGAAAACCCCATTACTTGATTGAGGATAAAGTTGCTAGCTTGGATGTGGCAGAGGCGGTCTCTAAAAATTTAACCGAGCCAGAAAAGCAAGGAGTGATTATTGATAATCAGCTTAAATGTGAGATCGCTGTTAAGACTGACACTGTGAAAACTGATATTGTGAAGACTGACATTGCTGTCAATGTTTTAGAAGCTCGTACAGTTGATTCAGATGCCTATCATCCAGTATTTGAAGTAGGGAAAGATTATAGTAATAAAATCAGAAACTTCCGCTACGAAGATGGTGTTTCGGGACAGGAAGTAACTGGTTTGATTAGTAAGCCACTACCGCCGTTTCCTAAAAGTAACAAGCATACGTTCTACTTTCGCGAATCACAAACTGACAACTGGATACTAATTGGTGAATTGAGCAGACCAGAGGAGAGAGAAGCGAACAATAATGACCATTGCCAATATCGAGTAACTCTGGATGAGAAGGGTATTATACGCCTTCACACAGGTGAAGTAAACTACTGGACATCTGACAATTTGGAAGACCTCCAGCAAGAGGGATGTGTTGTTTCCAGAGAACTCGAATTACAATCTCGTAATGAAGATGTACAGCGTAATCCATTTAATGGAAGACATTAATATTGATGTTAATTTAAGACTAAAATCTCTCACTCTTTACATTAGCCCAAAACTAAAGTTTTGGACTAATAAAATAAATGGTCTTCAACCAACTAAGTACTGCCAGTATCTCACTTTTGTAGGTTGGGTTGATGTAACGAAACCCAATCTACTAATCCTAACTATTGTTGGTTTTGTTACCTCGAACCAACTTATTTTTATTAACATTAATTAGCCGAATATGATCTAACTACTGAACACAAAAAATGAGTCCGTTAACACTGCTATATAAGTTTTAAATCATCACCATGATTAGAATAAAAACCGGAGACAGTACTAATGCAGCACCTAAGCCCGCTATTAAAAAAAGAAAATTCAACTTTAGCGCAGATACTGCGGTTTAGTTTATACGGACTGCACACCTCCCTAACAAAAGCCCTTGCAGAAATCAATGATGATCCAGGAGCTAGCGACTGTAGTGAGCTAATAAAAGAACTGAATTATCTTTTGGAGGAAAACTCAGAATCAGAAGGAAAAGAGGAATTAATCTCACCCTCAGATACTCAATCTTCTGAGCAAGATGTCTCCGAGCAAATAATCCAACCAGAGCCTAGTCAACCTGTACCTGAGCCAGAATCTTCATCTGTTTCAACCACAGATGAGTTGTTACTTGAGCCCCTCCGTAAGGATTTCCTTTCTGATCAAGATTTACTGTCTTATCTGGCTTATCTGGAGCCGGTTGAATTAAAAAGCACAAACGACTCAGATTTGTGGAATGAGGTTCAGCGTTTGTTGCTGCGTGTTCCAGAGAAATTAGCTAAGGAGAAGAGAGAGCATTTCCTAGATATAGCTAAGGGGGCTGGTGCCAAACCAGACTACGAACAATTAATGTCCAATATTCCCTTTAGCAGTAGCAAAATCCTCTACCCTGGTCTTAGTGACAAAGTTCAAGCTTCCGGTTTGCAGTTGTCAGCTGAAGTACTTTCTGGAGAGGTAAAACGAGAGGGGGATCTGTATTTCCTGGCAGGCGTTGTTTCTACTTATCTAGAATTAATTAACATCGATCCATCTTTGCACCATGTCTTGGAGAGTGTGTATAGCTTTGGTATTAAGTCTTTCCATTCAGAGCCAGAGCAGCAGGATAAGTACATCACAGCTTTGATAGACCGATTCCAACGTGCTCAAAAGGCTGAGGGGAATCCAGATCCAACACTCACTCTGCAGACTCGCCTTGATCTAGATGAGGCAATCCACTCCTTAGTATATCTGCCACCGGCTGATCGCTACTCTTGGTGGGGCAAACTACAGCAGCAAGCACGGCGCACACTTAGGTCTGTTGCTGATCAAGCTCGTAATGCCGGTTATAATGTGCAAATCCGCTACCTCTGGGGACGTTATTCGGAGGTATGTGATCATTCCAAAAATGACCTTGAACTTGACAGAGGAGGTTCTCCAGGGGATGTTTTGGCTTGTCTCCGGGTCTATGCAAAAATCAATGAGGAAGTTTTTCCTGGTCGTGTCCTCTATCGCTCCTCAGAATAAAAATAAGCTGGGCGTTGCACAATTTTTACAGTTATCCTGCCCTCTGATGCCAATTTTAATTAAGCTTGCTATAGAATGCTTTTCACCTATAATTGTACTGTTTTATAGCCGTCGCCACTATGATTAGGACACTTCCTTGTTCCCTACTCCCTGCTCCCTGCTCCCTGCTCCCTGCTCCCTGTTCCCTTTGAATCAAAATAGAATGTCCTAACTGATATGTCCGTTGCTATAGTTCTTGGCGGGGTGCTTGATAAAAGTATTCCAACAGCCATAGAGAAGTAGAGTGGGTGTCTCTTCTGCACTAGAAAGACACCCACCCTAAAAGTCATAGCCTGCTTAATTTCTTAACTCAAAGAGTTGCATAGCTCGCAAGAGCAGATTTACCGTTCATTAGAGAAACAATGTCATCTTTAAGTTGATTAATTGCTCCCACCTCTGCAATTAGCTCTGCTACGCTGGAACTCCGTTGACCAGCAATAGTCATTTTGCCATCATAGACAAAGGTATAAGCAGTGCGCTCAGGAAATGGACTAATTTGTTGGACATAATTTGCCTGATTTACCACAGCTGCAGCATACTCTTGAGAAGCAAAGAAAGCTTCCATCTCTAGAGCAGTTGAGAAAGCAATTTCAAAGGCAGCTTGATACTGCTTCTCTGGCGGTTCAAAATGACTCACTCCGGCAGCATCTGGACGGGAATTGTCTACTTCTTCAAATAAATGCAGTCGGAATTTAAGAACTAGATCACTCTGGACAACAGATGCAGCAAAAGTATCTGTCATGTATTGGCGAAAAGCCTCTACACTCACACCATCGGCTTTCTTAACCATGACGTGGAACTTGAGAATATTTAGTTCTCCGTTGGGAATACCTGTTTCCAGGCGATCAACATAAGTTTTGGAATTTTCAAAACTACTGTTGTAGCCAATGGCTTTGCTAAATAGATTGTGTTCGTCATCCATTAAAATGCCAGCCGCCTTGAACCAAATTTGACGCTCACTGTCGCTAGTAAAAGTCAATTCGGCAATGCCATCGAACTGGTCTTCAGTTAGTGTATTGTATTCTACACCTTCAATAGCTGGCCACAATCCACCCTGATTATGTTCCAAGTGGAACTGCCAATATTGATATTGACCAGGAAGTCGAGCGCAAACTGGACCATGAACATTTCGCCAGTAGTCGTCGAAAACCTTTAAATTGATTCCCTTTCGCTTCCAAAGAAGAACATAGAAGGCTACTTTTCCTTTTTGGTCGCGCATTGCATAATCACGTTTGGTTATTTCTGAAATCATTCCTCAAACTCCTAGCAAGAAGTTTATTTTATTAACTCAATTTAGGATTAGGCTGTGGTAATCAAATTTAGTAACTTGCTAGGAGCAAAAACATCACGGTAGAAAGTGAGCTGTTCGGTTTTGAGGTAGCAGCCACCTCGATGACCTCGGCGTACCCAGGTGACGTTTCCTTTAGCGATGGTTTCGTTAGTTTCGTCGTCTTCACACTTCCATTCAAAGTAGGTAAATTCACCATGAAACATAACAATTGGCCAAGCCATAGTTACCCCTGGTTGAGCAATCAATGCCCACCAATGTTGCTCACGCTCTTTTTGTTGTTCCAAGCCGGAATAGGGACCATCCTGGCACAGATAAACTAGATCATCGCGATATTCACCGGTCAAAATATCACCTCGTCCCTGTCTTAATGCCTCACAATGAGTAGGCCACCACTCTTTATTCTCTCGTTCAATTTGTTCGATTGTGTAATTAGAATCGATTAATGGCAAGGTTTCCTCTTTCATCGCCAGCATATTTTCAGCCTGTTCGATGAGTTGTTTGGCTAAATTAGGACTGACGAGATTGGGGCGGGAATAATCTGCTACTAAATCTTTATAATAATTAGTCCGCTTGTTGAATATACCTTCGGTATTTAGAACAGCTGTATTTGAACCATTAGTTGTAGAAACCATCAGTTTTTGCTCCTTTATAATTGATACAAAATCTTGCTTTTGCTAGTTAACTGCTACTACTGTCGCCTCAAATTGCTTGAACACTTCATTCAGTGCACCAAAGCAACCTGCGGCTTTATTGAAACCTGCATAAACACACATGAACACAAGTAGCTCTTCAATTTCTTCCCTTGTAGCTCCCTGTTTAAGCGCCATGTTAACGTGTGCGCCAAAGGGATTCCCTGGACCTGTATGATCTTGGTTAGCTACATCAATGGCAACTGTAATTAAAGCCTTTGTCTTTTGGTCGATTAATGGCAAACCCCAGGCTTCACCAGCTACGCGAGTACAAAAATCGCCAAATTTGGGATTGATACTACTTAGAGCCTGTTGAAGCTCTTTGTCTTCTACAACTGCATTTTTGTAAACCATTTTCCTCCTCCTGGAAATACGAACAGTTGAAATCACAAACAGTTTCTAAGAAAAAGTTGATTCACATACTTACGGTAGGATGTTGCAGATCGAGGATAATTTGAGTAGCACAGACTGTAGCTATAAACCCAATTAAGAGAATAGGCGATAGATTTGCCCCAGTTACAGCGAGTACTAAAATAACGACTGCAGTGCCAAGACGATACCTAGACCGAAATTGGCAGTTTTGTATAAACTTAACCTTCAGACTAGTAAGATAGATTGCTCCCAAGGAAAACAAACACAGGGCTACAGCACCACAAATTAGCCAACGTGCACCAGGCGGTAATGCCACATTCTGAGCGCTAGAGACTACTTGCTCTACGCCAACTCCGGTAACGCTAACATAAGAGAGGGCAAAGCCAGTTGAAGTCTCACTCAAGCCATGGTGAATATTCACTGCTAGGGCAGCGATACCCACCATTTGTATTGCAGTCAGTAACCGATGTATTATGTCGTCCTAAGTTACTCACTAAGTTACTCAGCAATGATCTATTACTGGTTCAGTCTCTCAATTTGGTCAAGTTTTAGCCAGTGAAGATTGGGTATTTAAGAACAAAATTAAGTTTTGTATCAGAAAAAATCAACAAGAGTCACGCTCTAGCATTGCAAATCCATAGTTTCACAACAAACTTTAAAAAAAAAATTAAATTTTGAGTTTTAAAGATATAATTGAAGTAATGGGATAGTATTAACATAATATTCTGGTTTTGATTATAAATATATAATTAAGATGTAGGATTAAACCCGTCAAGGGGTATTCAATTTTAAGGCGGAAGGATGAATCAGGAAAAAATCGCTCTAGCCCTCAAAGGCTAGCCTCACGTCACCTTTTTTTGTTCCTAGCTAGTTGAACTGTTATCACGGCTTCCTCCATTCCTTCGTCAAATGTTTAGAACAACTTCCCTCACTTTAGGGTATTTCATGGGGACTTGGCGTAACTGGGGTGAAGCTACTAAAGTTTTTACTTAAAATCATAATTTTTGCTGGTCAAGATTTTTCAAATGAAGTTAAGTAGTAAGTGTAATGACTGCTGTCTAGTGAGTAAGAAAGAAGAGGAGGAATTGGTTGTTGTCAAGGGAGCAGTGCCTAGTTATCTAAAGCTTCGGTTCAAGGTGCTATGCGCCCAGCAAGGCTTGAAGATGAGTTCTGTTATAGAGGAACTGCTCAAGAGGTGGATACAAGCAGGCGGACCTATTTCCACAAGTCTTCCACCTGATGAAGACTCTGAAGATGTTAAGGGATATGTTCCCAAATCCTTAAAACTTCAGTTCAAAGTCCTCTGCACTCAGCAACGAGTAAAAATGCGTCATGTCCTGTATCAAATTATCAATGAATGGGTACAGACTGATGGTTTTCTTGACTAAGTGTTTGAGGAGAGAAGTGCGTGTACTCTTTTAAATAGGTTTTTCCTATTATTTGTATTCGCTTAACCAATGCCCAAATAAAAATCGTAGTTTTTTCTAACAATCAAGAATTAGCTACATTCTTATATTTCATAGCTTTCACTCTCTTTAATGAGATTTTCTCTACCAAAATTATCTCCAGTTGTGGGTAAAGCATAGTCCTCGCTAAGAGAGTAGTGGGACGCTCCCCAGGAAGGAAATTGCAGCAATAAACTGAGCTACATCAGCAAAAATTACTTAGCATCTGATATTAGGGTTGCATCTTACTATGAATACACAAGCTACACTCTTACCATCCAAGTCACCTGCGACTGATTTCCCTCTAGCCACAGAAAAGGCAAATACTTGCTCAAACATCTTGCCTGGACTCAATAAACCGCAAGTTGCCCCACTCTCAGTTTCAGAAGCATTAGTCAAGACCTTGGAACAGATGGGAGTTAAATATGCATTTGGTGTTTCCGGAGGTGCGATCGCGCCTTTATGGGCTACACTACAACATAGCTCGATTCAGGTGCTTCACTTTCGCCATGAAGCAGGAGCAGCTTTTGCTGCAGTTGAGGCTTACTTTGCTACTGGTAATCCGGTTGTGGTGTTTACAACCACTGGACCAGGGATCACTAATGCTTTGACTGGGCTGTTTGCTGCCCGGTGTGAAGGAGCAAAGGTAATTTTCCTGTCGGGTGCTACTTCGGCACCACAGCGAGGACGTTGGGCTTGCCAGGAAACTAGCACTTACACAATGCCCCATGCAGGTCTTTTTACCTCGGGAGCGCTGTTTAATTATGCCACTACTTTTGAATGCAGTAGTCAACTTCCAGAGATTTCTATAAGGCTTGCCCAAGGTCTAGCACGCCCGGATGGCTTTGTAGCTCATCTGAGTATCCCCACAGCGATCCAGACTAGTTCTGTCAAGACATCGTTGCCAGGAGTAAGTTTATCTTATGCTCCGACAACTGTTAGTGAGGATGCGATCGCACAATGTGCCAGTTTGTTATCTCAAGGACCGTTTGCTATCTGGGTTGGTTTTGGAGCGCGGAAGGCAGCAGCAGCAATTCGTCAGCTTGCTGAAAGAACCGGTGCTGCGGTGATGTGTTCACCACGCGGTAAGGGCATTTTTCCTGAAGATCATCCTCAGTTTGTAGGTGTCACTGGCTTTGCTGGACATGAATCAGTTCTGAAGTATATGCAGGAGCAACCTCCTTTGCGCACATTGGTGCTGGGAACACGCCTTGGTGAGTTTACCTCGTTCTGGAATCCCGTGATGGTTCCCCCAGGCGGGTTTCTCCATGTTGATATCGATCCAGAGGTGCCAGGAACCGCCTATCCAGAAGCTGCAACATTGGCTATCCAATCCGATGTCGGAGAGTTCGTCAAAGCTCTAATGAAGCACTTTCCAGAGCGCCCTAGTAATTTACAGGGACTGAGATTGCCTCGACCGAAACGCCATGTTATTAATCCTAGTACAGAGGGTCCAGTGCGCCCCGAAGTGCTGATGAATTTAATTCAAAGGTTTATTGTCGAAGGAAGTGATGCAACAGTGATGGCAGAGGGAGGAAATTCCTTTGCTTGGGTAATTAATCGACTGCGATTTGCCAAAACGGAGCGCTACCGGGTTAGCACTGGCTTTGGAAGCATGGGTCATTTTGTCACAGGCGTTGTCGGTGCCGCGCTGGTACACAATCGCAAGGCTGTTGCTATCGTTGGAGATGGTGCCATGCTGATGAACAACGAAGTCAGCACAGCTGTGAGATACCAAATTCCTGCAGTCTGGATTGTCCTCAATGATGGACATTACAATATGTGCCAACAGGGAATGGCTTATCTGGGGTTTAAAGGTGCAGATGCAGAGATTCCGCAAACGGATTTTGTCAAGATTGTTCGCGGCATGGGAGCTGATGGTATCCGTGTTGAAAAGGAGTCTGAGATTCAAGCAGCACTGGAAATAGCAATGGCATCGGCTAGTCCTTTTGTAGTTGACATCGTAATAGATTCAACCCAGATGCCACCTTCTGGGAATCGTAATCAAAGCCTAATTGCACAAGGTGCTGTTTATTGACATCCTCCCAGCGCGTGTTTCGCGGGATTCCTAAACCTCGCGATGCGAGGTTTCTGCTTCTTCCACATCTGCGTACACCACCAACTCGCGTTAGTTATGTCCCCGTCTTACGTTATGTCCACAGACTTTCGACCCATTGCAGAGTCC
>JAAHGS010000097.1 GCA_010692645.1 Symploca sp. SIO2E9 | reverse complement strand
AGCTGATTCGTAGCGACTCAGCGCATTCTAGCCAGATAGCTTCCTTTGGGACGGGCGAAAAGCTAGATATAAGGTTCTGAGGAATCTCCCGGTTTTAGCGTTTAGCGGAACCGGGAGAGGTTTCAATTGAGCAACCTATTTGCCCTTATATCCCGAGAATATGGCTGAACTCTCCGAAGAATCCCCTTCTATGCAGGAGCGGAGAGTGTCAGCGGGATTGGGCGACGCTACGGAGAACATTCATTGGCCCGTGCCCTTTGAGGATACTCATTTGCTGCTCATTCTTGACGAGGAGGGCACCGGCAAATCCCAATGAGTTCACAGAAATTGAGTCGAACTTTTCTTGCGATCGCGCTACAATTAACATCCATTGCCCAGTTGCTAAAAGATTATAGGCACTAGCTTGAGAGTTGTCGCTCACTCTATCCTTTGATAAACCAACTGTGCCCAGCAAAGCATAATAAAGCTCTAGAGTTTCTGCAGCAGCTGCCAAGGGAGATTCTACCCATTCAGGTTCTAACTTAGCGATGGCGTGTACAAAAGGAAAACCTGGTATTGTCCCCACTGAACCCTGAAATCTGGCAGATGCCAACAAAGGTTCGATTGGTATTTTCGGACCGTTGGGTGCCAGTGGAAGCGGGACAATTTGTAAGTGCTTATGGCGCTGACTAGCACCACCAATTTTACCAGCGTTGTAGAACACTAAGCCTTCAAATTCGGCCAGGCAAGCCCACATAGATTCAAAATCTTGTAAAGTGAGCAAACTTTCCTGTTCCTCAAAGGCACGAGTGACAATGAGCAGGTGATGCTCAACAACGTTGAATTTATTTAACAGACATAGGTGCGTGTCGGAAATATTGGCAACGAATAAGTCCTCTTCGTAGGGAAGGAAAGGGTTAAACTCTTTTGAGGAAGTAGCATTTGGTTGAGTCGAGGGAGGTTATTACACCTCGCCCCTCTCAGTTAGATCCGGACGTGCCCATTTCTGTGCATCCGGCTCCCGACATTCGGTTGCCCCTGTGGTGGTTCTGGTGGCAGCTTCGGTGAACAGCTAGAAGGTTGTTTTTCTTCCAGTTGCTATGGTTTCCGTCTACGTGATGTAGATGTACTTTCTCGTCACTGAGCATTTTCATTCCACAGAATCCACAGGAATGGTTTTGCCTTTTACAGGCTTTAGAGGTTTCCCCATCGTAGAGCTTGCTGTTTCGCTCACTCCAGTAGGTTATATCGCCGTCGTAGGGAGATTTTTCTCCTTTGACATTGACGAATTTATTTTCGGAGTATGGAACCGATGGGAACGCTTTGTCTAGCAGTTTCTTACTAGAGTAGCGGTCTTTCTTGGTTTCCTTGTTGAATACCTTAAATGTTCTGTGTTGTATATGAATTAAGGAATTTCTTCCCCCATCCATCTTGCAGAACTTGTGGTAATTCCTCCAACCTCGTACCACTGGTGCTAGTTTCTCAGCTTTAACAGTGGCTCCATAGTTCGAGCTGTTGACGATGGATTTTATTTTCTGACGGAACGCTTTGAAGTTGTCCGTTGATGGAGTACTTCTAAACTTTCCGTTGCTTTGCACTCTAAAGTGCCAGCCAAGGAAATCAAATCCATCTGTCGTAGCGGTTAGTTTTGTCTTAGCTTGACTGACTCTTAATCCTCGTTGGGCGAGAAACTGACTGATTTTGTTGAGTATCGCCTCTGCATTGTCTTTGGGTTTGAGTATAATTACCATATCGTCTGCGTAGCGCACCGACTGGTGAATTTCCTCTATCCCATTGAGAGCAATGTTGGCTAGCAGGGGACTCACCACCCCACCTTGGGGTGTTCCTTGTTCAGGAAACTCTGGACTTATTCCGGCTTTAAGGCATCTGAAGATACCTTGCTTTATGCTCTGAGGAGCAATAAGTTTGTCCATGATGGCGGAATGGTTTATCCTGTCGAAGCATTTTTCGATGTCGAGTTCGATTACTCGTTTATCCTTTCCTTTTGCCTTGGAACTCAGGTTGAGGAACAGAATCTTCTGAGCATCATGTGCTGAGCGACCCGTCCTAAATCCGTAACTCCTGGCATGGAAAGTTGCTTCATGTGCTGGAGAGAGTGCGAAATAGATTAGGCATTGCCATGCTCTATCTGCAATGGTTGGCACTTTAAGGAGTCTGGTTTTTCCATTCTTTTTAGGGATTGGTACTTCCCGTAGTCCTTGGTGTTTCCAGGTTCGAGCCTTCTCTTTTAGTTCCTGACTCAGGGTGAATCTTTCCCTATTTGATAAGGCTAATTTCCCGTCAACACCTGCCGACTTTTTGCCAGCGTTTAACTGCGTTACTCTACGGACAGCCAGCATTCTTGCTGCGTAAGACTTCAGAATCAGCTTTTGCAGGGACTTGGCTTTGCGCTTGTCTCCAGCTTTGACTGCTTTGAACACTCGTCTTTGAAGGCGGAATAAGTCCCTGCGGAATTGCTTCCAAGGTAATGTCTTCCAAGATTCACTTACGTTTTCGTTGTGCCTAATCATGCTCTTCCTCTGATTTGTGTTTTCTGAATGCCTCGAAGCAATTACGCTTCGTCCTACCCGAAATCTGGGAGTTCCGCATCTCGTCTTGCCTACTTGGGGTTCGACCGCCCCTAGACCCAGATTTCGTTTTTATTCGTTCCCTCAATCAGATTGTTTCGTTCCGTTAGAAGTAGCCAATTCAACCACTGGATCCCCAGGACTCTTGTCACTATCACAGAAAGAATGTGACGGGGATTAGGCTCCAGTGAAGTCAGGGTTTTTTGGATGTTACGCCCTGCTCGCAGGTAGGTTGCTTTTTTAGGCTCTGTTTCTTCATAGGAACTCCCTATTAGCGCCAGTGTCAATCCGTAACAATTGTCTGATTGCGCCCTGTTCCCAGCTTCAGCCTCCAAGATTCCGAGCTTGGTCACTGTGGGCAGGTAAAGAGTCATGTCTGAGTCTGACAGGTAGGGCTTTCACCTACATCCGATTGAGAGTTCAACTGCTGTAGCCCTTGTGGGCTAAGAGTTGTAGCGCTTATGTGTTAGGCGCTAAACGAATCGCACTTCTGTTCCTGCTTCTTCTTTGCCTTGTCCTTGCGTGCGAGGTTGGATAAAATCCGAACTAGAAAGCTCATGCCATTGTCTTCTACGAATTCGTACTCCGTCGGTATTGACTCAAGAGCTCCGCAGCTCAGAGCATGCTCAGTCGTGTCCTTAAGTTTCGCCCACAAGGTTCCAGGCTCTAGCCTAAGTTTTGCTCGTGCAATTGGTTGTCCTTCAGTCATGGTGAAATTTTATTCAGCAAATGTTTGGGCTTGTCGAAAACTAGATATAGCAGTCGCCACAGCTGTTAGGACACTTTCTTGTTCCCTGTTCCCTGTTAAGAGTTCCCTTTAAATCAAAATAGGATGTCCTAACCGACATGTCCGTTGCTATACTTGATCAATTTTTCTATGGCTCGTGCGCATTCAATCTAGACCAATTTGCTCATTTTGACCATCTCGTGGGGGGATGGGGGGATGGCTCGGGGAGATGGCTCGGGGATAGAGAGTTCTTGGTTAGAGAGTAACTTGGTATCAAGATGATTTTCCGAAAAGCCTAAGCTAAAAGTTGTATATTATTACGCTGATCTATAAATATCAGGTCTGTCAATTGCCCATAGTTAAAATTTCTGGAGCTTCTCCTTAAACTCGTAGATTATGGGTATTCAAGCGAAGATGATATTAGTATCTAGTTAGCTGTGGGCGATGCCAGTGTCACTGCAAATAGGCTCAACTGATGTCACCAGTCCCAGAAGGAAAATAATTATGGGTAAGTTAGTCGTCCTCAAGTTAGGAGATGGTAGCTTTGAGCAGGGCTTTGCAGTTACACTACAAATTGGCAGAGAAGGTGAGCGCCCCTCGACGGAAATTACTGGCAAACTGCCCCCAGCCCCAGGAATTCAAGAACAATACAGTTGCTGGCAACAAACTTATTTTCGCCTAGGGTTGCCTTCTCGCTTAGAAGCTCCAGCAGTACAGTTGACTAATGTTTCCCACATAGATGACTGCCGCCAAACTGCCCAGTTGCTAAGTAATAGCCTTAATTGCTGGCTGCGAGCTGAATCCTTTCGCTCGATTCGAGAAACATTGCTCGAAAAGTTAACGCCAGCAGAGGAAATTCGGATACTAGTGCAAACTGAAGCTATCCTCGTACAGCGATTGCCCTGGCATCTATGGGATTTGCTGGAACGTTACCCCAAAGCTGAAATTGCTCTTAGCGCCCCAGAATATGAACTCACCACCTCTATCAAGACTCCAACCTATCGAGATAAGGTACGCATCCTGGCAATTCTGGGTAACAGTGAAGGTATAGATGTCGCCACAGACCGACAACTGCTGGAAAATCTACCCAATGCTGCTACTACCTTTCTAGTTGAACCTCAACGTCAGGAACTCAATGACCAACTTTGGGAGCAAACTTGGGATATTATCTTTTTTGCTGGTCATAGTAAAACTGATGGTAAAAAGGGTCTGATTTATATCAATCAAACCAAGAGTATAACTATTGATGAACTCAAATTTGCTCTCAAAAAAAGCATAGATAGTGGTTTGCAGCTGGCAATTTTCAACTCCTGTGATGGCTTAGGATTAGCTCATGACCTAGAATCCTTACATATACCGCAGCTGATTGTGATGCGGGAACCAGTGCCGGATGAGGTAGCACAGGAATTTTTAAAGCATTTCCTTAAAACCTTTGCTGGCATTAATCGCCCCCAGGCAATTCCTCTGCATTTGGCAGTGAGAGAAGCGCGAGAAAAGTTACAAGGCTTAGAAGACAATTTCCCCTGTGCTAGCTTTTTACCAGTAATTTGGCAACAGGCATCAGTTCCACCACTGTGGACAGATTTGGGGCGTAGGCCAACGCAGATGTGTCCCTATCGTGGTTTGTTTGCCTTCCGGGAGCAGGATACCGAGTTTTTCTTTGGGCGCGAGACTTTTACTGAGCAATTGCTGACATCAGTGCGTAAGCAGCCTTTAGTTGCCTTAATTGGTCCTTCTGGGAGCGGCAAGTCTTCAGCCGTATTTGCAGGTTTAATTCCTCGCTTACGAGCAGGGGGAACAGAGCTAGCGCCTCTAAAAAATATTATTTCCTTTCGCCCTGGTAATCATCCCTGTCGTAACTTAGCGCTACAGCTAGTACCACTACTGGAAAACAATGTCGGCGAAATCGAACAGCTACTGGCAGTTAACCAGCTATCGAGTGTCCTCAAACTTAGAGAACTCAGCTTACAGGATTTATTAATACGAATTCAAGAGAAAAACTTAGACCCCAGGTTGATAATTGCAGTTGATCAATTTGAGGAATTTTATACCCTCTGTCGGGATGAGTCGGAACGTCAGATTTGTCTGGAAGGATTACTAGAGGTAATCAGGGATCTCAAGCATGTCAATGTTGTCTTGACTCTGCGTGCTGACTTTCTGGGATATGCCCTCTCCTACCGTCCCTTAGCAGATGCCTTACAGGTAGTGGGAGCCACCTGTCTTCTCGGACCAATGAATCAGGATGAACTGCAAGCGGCAATTGTCTCTCCCGCTGAGAAACTGGGAGTTACTATTGAAGAAGGCTTAACAAATACTATTTTAAATGATATAGAGGGACAGCCAGGGAATTTGCCCTTGCTGGAATTCGCCCTAACTCAGTTGTGGGCAAAGCAGAGTAATGGTTCTCTGACATATCAAGCTTACGAGGAAATTGGCGGCGTGGAAAAGGCTTTGGCAAATCATGCTGAGGCAGTCTATGCCAGTCTTCTGGAGGTAGATCAACACAGAGCGCAACGGGTATTTATTCAGTTAGTAAATCCTGGGGAAGGTACGGAGGATACCCGCCGTTTAGCGACGCGTGAGGAGGTTAAGGAAGAAAACTGGGATTTGGTAAGTAATTTGGCTTCTGCCCGTTTGGTAGTTACTAACCGCAACGATGCCACAGGGATCGAAACTTTAGAAATCGTTCATGAGGCGCTAATTAGAAGTTGGGAAAGGTTACAGCAGTGGATGCAAATTGATGGAGAATTTCGCCGCTGGCAAGAGCAGCTGCGGAATACAAGACGTCAATGGGAACAGGGCGGCAAGCAGGAGTCAGATTTGTTGCGGGGTAAGCAACTAACAGAGGCTGAAGATTGGCTGCAAAGACGCTTCGAGGAACTAACTGACTCAGAGAGACTCTTGATTGAGTCGAGTCTTCAGCAGCGCCAACGTCAATTTCAGAGGGAAAAGCGTCGAGTATTAGTTTTAAGGTCACTACTGGCTTTGGTAAGTGGTGCCTTCGTGGTGGCTGCGGGTGTGGGCGTATTGGCTTTTAATCAGTCCCGCAAAGCTCAAAAACAGAGTGCTATCAACAAAGCAACCTTGGTTAGAAGTATGCTACCGACTCAACCTCTGGAGGCTTTGGTACAAGCAATTGAGGCGACTGGTTCGAGTAAATCATCTTTAGGTAAAGTTCCTCCAGAGGTTGAATCTTCTTTACTGGAGGCTATACATATAGCTAGAGAAGGTATTATCGAAAGCAATATTTTGAGAGGACACAAGAGTCCTGTCTCTTCAGTTGCCATTAGTCCAGATGGGCAAACGATTGTCAGTGGCAGTTTTGATAATACTTTGCGCTTGTGGGATTTGAAGGGTAATCAGATTGGTAAACCTTTCTCCGGACATGAGGAGGTGGTTAATTCAGTTGCTTTCAGTCCCGATGGAAAGTATATTGTTAGTGCTAGCTTCGACCGCTCTTTGCGCTTGTGGGATTTAGAGGGTAATTTGGTTGCTAAACCCTTTCTTGGGCATGGAGATGTGGTCTATGCTGTGGCTTTTAGCCCCGACGGCAAATACATTGCTAGTGCTGGTTTTGATAATAATCTGCGCTTGTGGGATTTAGAGGGTAACCAGATTGGCGAACCTTTCCAAGGGCACGAGGATGTTGTTTTATCAGTAACTTTCAGTCCTGACGGCAAGAACATTGCCAGTAGCAGTGATGATAACACAGTGCGTTTGTGGGATTTACAGGGTAACCAGATTGGAAAATCCTTTCGAGGGCATGAGAATTGGGTCAACTCTGTGGCTTTCAGTCCAGATGGCAAGTATATTGTCAGCGGCAGTTATGACAATACCTTGCGTTTGTGGGATTTGAAGGGCAACCAGATTGGAGAACCCTTCCGGGGACATGAGGATGTTGTCTACTCAGTAACTTTCAGCCCTGATGGTAAGTATATTGTCAGTGGCAGTTATGATAACACTATGCGCCTATGGGATTTGGAAGGCAAGCCGATTGGTAAACCCTTCCGGGGGCATCAAGGTGTGATTAATTCAGTGATTTTTAGCCCTGAGGGAGCGATAATCGTTAGTGGCAGTGGCGATAAGACATTGCGTTTGTGGGACATGGAAGGTAAGTCTACAGAGCAAATCTTCCAAGGGCATGAGGGTGTAGTTCACTCAGTAGTTTTTAGTGCTGATGGAGAAACGATTGTTAGCGCTGCTGGCGACAAGAGATTACGCTTGTGGGATCGACAGGGCAATCTTTTAGGCGAACCTCTTGAGGGACATAATGATTCAATTAATTCAGTAGCTTTTAGCCCTGATGGTAACTCTATAGTTAGTGGCAGTAGCGATAAGACTTTGCGCCTATGGGATTTAGAGGGTAACCAGATTGGTGAACCCTTCTCCGGACATGAAACTGCTGTCTTGGCAGTAGCTTTTAGCCCCGATGGTAACTCTATAGTTAGTGGCGCTGGCGATAACACTGTGCGCCTGTGGAATTTAGAAGGTGAACCGATTGGTGAACCTTTTGAAGGGCATCAAGATGTAGTTCTCACAGTAGCTTTTAGCCCCGATGGGCAGTATATTGCTAGCGCAGGTTATGACACTACAGTGCGTTTGTCGGATTTAGAAGGTAAGTCAATTGGTAAACCCTTCCGGGGGCATCAGGGTTTTGTGCGTTCGGTAGCTTTCAGCCCCGATGGAGAATATATTGTTAGTAGCAGTGACGATATGACAGTGCGCCTGTGGGATTTAGAAGGTAATCCCATTAGCGAACCTTTCGAGGGACATCAGGGCTTTGTTTCTTCAGTAGCCTTTAGCCCTGATGGAGAATATATTGTCAGTGGCAGCGGAGACAAGACAGTGCGCTTTTGGAACTTAGAAGGACAACAAATTGGCGAACCTTTCCGAGGGCATGAAAAGCCTATCTCTTCAGTAGCCTTTAGTCCTGATGGGCGTTATCTTGCTAGTGGTAGCGATGACCAAACAGTGCGTTTATGGGATCGAGAGGGAAATTGGCAAAACTGGCTCCAAGTTGCCTGCAAGAGGTTGCGTCACCATTCAATCTTGAATAATCCTCAGACTCAACAGGCAACAGGAGCTAGCAAAACTTGCCAAAAGTTGGTTGGGTCTCAAGAATAATATCGATATTATTTAATTTGAGTTCTACCTTGATGGCGTACATTTTAGCCCTCTACAAATCACTCTATTCTAGGCCACAATGATTGACTTTTTGTTCCCATTATATCAAAGTTCAGATTTGTAAATGCTTGTTCAGGTTTCGGTAGCTTTTTCGTTATCTATTAGTTGCTCTCCTTAGTTGATTGTTCATAGGCCTATGAACAATCAACAATGAACCATGAACTATGAACTTTTTTCTCCTTGTTCAGGGGCAGGGTCAAAAACTACAATGTATTTGTTACTAGGCATTAGGGAGTGCAGTGCATTCCTGTGACCCTCTGCGTCATTCTGAGTGCGAAAACGACCAACCACCGTTCGCTGCATATTGGGGAGGGGTTTGATTAGACACCAGGGACATAGTCGCTGAAGGTATACTTGTCTTTCCAACTCGTTCATAAATTCTTTGGCTAAAAACTAAAGTTACCATACAAGCAAGTTGTCTAAGAGAAACATATCAGATTTATCTTTACTCTGGTGTCGCTTGATCCATTGCGATCGCTAACTAACTAGATAGAGTTTCCTGAATGCCCTGCACTAAACGCCTAATACCCTCTGCCGCAATCTCTTGTTGCAGGGCACCATAAGCAACGCGCAGACAGCATCCCTCATTTATACCAAAAGTTGTGCCAGGAAGAACAGCGACACGATATTCTTGAATCAGCCTCTCTACTAGCTTAAAATCACTCAACTTAGTATCGACTTTCAAGAAAAAATAGAAAGCGCCATCAGCAGGAGCAATCCTACATAAATCCTTGATGCTTTCGAGCGAGTTGAGCATCAGCTCTCGCACAGCAGTAATCTGGCTCAGATAATTTTGGCAGTAGCTAACCCCAACTTGTAATGCTCCTAGTGCCGCATACTGAGAAATAACAGGCGGACAAATCAAAATTGTATCCTGGATTTTTTTGACTGCAGTAAACAGGTGTTCTGGAATTACCATATACCCGATGCGCCAGGAAGCAAAACCATAGGCTTTGGAGAGACTGAATAGGGAAATAGTGTATTCGTTACTTTCAGCAAAAGCCCCTGGCGAGTAATGTTTGATCCCGTTGTAGGTAAAATACTCATAGGTTTCATCACTGATATGATAAATTCTGCGTCCGCGACAGATTTGATTAACCTCACGCAAGGCTTCCTTTGTATAGACCACACCTGTAGGATTATTCGGTGAAACCGTCACCACTGCCCTTGTTTTATCAGTAATTGCTTGAGCAATAGCTTCTGGAGATAGCTGATAATTATCATCAGTCGCCACTGGCACCGGGCGGCAACTAGCCATAGTAATCGCCATTTCATGATTGAAGTAATAAGGAGTTTGAATAATAATTTCATCCCCTGGATTAGTAATAGCCAGAATCGCGTTCATAAACGCCATATTACTGCCAGCGGTAACCACAATACAGTTACTACTATTAACTTCTATGCTATTTTCTGAACCAACTTTAGTTTTAATTACCTCTAGTAAAGGTGGAATCCCTTCTACAGCTTTATACTTGTGGTTTTCCGAATCTTCGATAAACTCAGAAATCTGGGCTATTGCTTCTTTTGGTGGTTGATAATAGACAACACCCTGCCCCAAAGAAATAGTTCCAGGATGAGTGCGGATTAGTTCCCCAACCACGGGAATAATCGGCGACTGTACTGCCTGCATACGAGAGGTTATAGTTTCCATATGGGTTGCAATAATTCTTCCTTTAAAATAGTGCCGTAGATATGACCCTCAAGCGTCGAGACTTCCTGTTATTTTTGAGTGCCTCTGTCATCACCATCGCCTGTAATCGGCAGAGGCAAACTTCCCAAACACCTACTTCTAGCTCTAATCGAGCCGAAAGCCAACTCAGCTTTAAACCAGTCAAAGGTCCTATGCCCCTGAGTGGTGATAACCTGACGCCAGAGGAACAAATCAGTCAGTATGCTAACTATAACGTTGTTGATGACTTACTTCTGCCAGAGGGATTTACCTACGATAAGGTTATATTGATAAGTTAGGCGATCGCTTAATTGGTATAGCGCTACGCGCTACGGTTAGGACATCTTTTTTTGGAGTCAATTGATGATTTATTCTGTCTTTACAGCTAATGGTAGTGTCCTAACCAAAATGCGTACTGCTATACTTTCGGTAACTTTGCTGGTAGCACTACACCTTGGGGTACAGTTTTGAGTGCAGAAGAGAATATTCAAAACCAAGTACCAGAAGAAGTTTATGCTGATGGCACCTCCTTTGCGCCAGAAGCCAAAAACTTCTCTATGGACGAAGAAGATATTTCTGTTGACACTCCCCGACCTGAAGGTACGGGGATTCTTGAGCTGATCTTGCCAAACTACTAGTTTCAAAGAACTAGCTTTTGGTCTTACAGAGCATAGTTGAGTCTTTCAACTCACTCCTCAAGCTTAAATTCCTGTGTGTCCCACAGTATTGATGTATCGAGATTTGTCGAATTCTCGCCTAACGATTCCCACATTTGTACAAGATTTAGGATTTATACTACCAGGGCTCCGGATCAGGAATAGTCCGCTTGACCTACTTCGTCTTAATATGTGCGCTTTACCGCTAAAAATATTCTACTATCAAAAAAGCCAGATTACATCTGGTTAGGCAATACGAAAAAGTTTTTAATCGTCGCCGTGACTGGTTGGAGGAAACTAGCACACCAACTCACTAACAAATTTGAGGTTCTGTGTTTTGAGACATTAAACCTTAAAGGAATGCAGCGTCTTTGGGGGCGAAAAGTTTCTGAGTATGCTTTTGGAGAGTTTTTGCAGATTTTAGAGTGGGTTGCTCACAAAAAAGGCAAATTGGTTGTCTACATTGACCGATGGTATCCGTCGAGTAAAACTTGTTATCACTGTGGGCATGTTTTAGAGTCTTTGGATTTAGAAGTTCGTCGTTGGCGTTGTCCATCTTGTCAAGCTGAAAATGACCGAGATAGGAATGCTGCATTAAATATTAAGAGGGTTGGGAGTTCAACCCTAGGCGTAGGAGATGTTAGACAGGCTGTGCCTGCAATCTCTGTTTGATGCCTGAATCCCACGAATTCAATTCGTGGGAGTGGCTCAATGGCTCTTCCCTACGGCGCTTGACACCCACACTGGACAGTTCAATTTGTATCTGTACTTCCCATGAAAGTATAAAAACTTATAAGTGTTTTGTGTTTTTGCTTGGTATACTTGCCCTAGAATTTGATATAGAAAAAGAAAAAGCGATTCCCTGACAATGCCTTAGAGGGTAGTGAGGGAGTGCTTTTGCTTTCTCTTGCCATTGCCGAAAGGGACTATAGTGCTATCTTGCTTCATAGTTTATGGTTCATTGACCAATAAGCTACGAACAATTAACCATAAACTTGCACAGGTGCTAGGCCCAAGAGCTAACTGCTCTTGATGCGGCATTGACACCCTCTAGAGACTGAGCTTGTTATCAAGCTGTTACCTTCAGGGAACTATAAAAACAGATCAAAGCCATTGATTTTAGACATAGCCAGGGATTTACCAAAATGCCAGATTCTGAAACCAAGCCAATTGTTGACAGTGTGATGAGTGATTTTGCTTATAAGCTGTTTAACAAAAGTGAGAAATCAACAAGTTTAGTTTCATTTTTAAAAGCAGCTATCTTGCTAATGTTATTTCCTTTGGTTTTTTTAGGGGTTGTTTTTTCTGCCATATTGATTATATTTTTCAGGTTTTTTGATAAAGAAAATACAACAGAAATTATCAATAGTAAAGATCCTTCTTACCCGTAGAATTTCTGTCGGTTTCGTTGGCAGTGGGTAATAATTTTGGTTGACGATGATCATAAAGATGAAACAGTGGCGTACTAAAACGCCTCTCCAATCAGCGTAAATGCTGCCCAGTCTTTGGGATTAGGATGCTTCTCTATCGTGTCGAGCATCGCTTGGCGCAAGGCTTGGGCTTTATCATTGGTGTTTTCCAGATTTTGATAAAACTGGATCATCAATTCTGCTGTCGATTCATCTGGTACTGCCCACAGAGACACAATCACGCTGGGAACTTTGGCTCTAATTAAAGAGTAAGATAAACCAATAACTCCATCACCAGTGATGTCCCCCTGTCCCGTGTCGCAGGCACTTACTACAACTAATTCGGCGTTTAATTCCAAGTCAAAAATTTCTTCGGCACTGAGCAATCCATCATCTTCTGAAGAAGGAGCAAGGGCAATAGCACTTTCAATACCCTTATTTTCATTAAGTAAGCCGTGAGTGGCAAAATGAATGTACCTTTTTCCTTTGAGTTGACCCTTAACTGCTGTCTCAGTGGCTTGATTACCGAGTAGGAGTTGGGCATTTAGCTGTGAAGCAATGGCTTTAGCTTCATCTTCGGCACCTGTTAGATGGGATAACTGCTGAGGTTCTTCCCCTAGGGACTTTCGTACTTTTGGCATTGTGGGATTGCCTATAACTAAAGCACCCTGGACTGAATCAGGGGTATTTTGCCTTTGCTCATGGGTTAAGCCCAAAATATCAATAGATGGGGCGGTAAGAATAGTGTGTTTTTGGATTAAATAATTTTCCTGCTCATCTTGTAAGGCAGCAAAGGGAACGAGAAACAGTTCTTCGTGAGGAATGAAGATGATGCGGTCATTTTCGTTTTTTGGTAGTAGGTCAGCGATGGGTTGAATTAGGAGTTGATGGAGTTTCTGTAAGCGTTGTTTTTCGGCGTGAGGAGAATTAGCTCTACTGAGAAAATCAGCGATGGGACGTGTGACCTCGATGTTGTCAAACTGGGGATGGGTGAGTGTGAGGGTATCGCTTTCGGCATCAAACTCGATTACTTTCCAGGGTTCCTCTAAACCGTAGTCGGCGTCGTCTTTGAGTCTGACTAAATCTCCGGGGGAGAAGGTTAACTTCTGGGAGTCGCTGCGACATTGTTGTGAGTCAAGAATGCAGGCACGTCCGTTATTAACCAGTTGTTGTAGGGACGTGTCTTGAGGGAGTTCAACTTGGCGAAACTGGATTTCACCTGTGGGTGAGATGACCCAAATGTAGAGTTCTTCATCGAAAATAATCGAATATTCAACTAGTGTGGCGTTCTGTTGTCGGGCAATTTGTTGAATTTTATCAAGGTTGGGGTAGATGGGTAAAGTATCTGATTTCGGGGATAACCCATTTGCTAATAATTCCGCCAAGGCACGGGTACGTCCCCTCTCAGCAATTTCGAGGGCAGCATGGGTTTTGTCCTGAGCAATTAGGACTTGTTGTAAGAGGCGATAGCTTCTAGCTTGCTCTCTAAAGATTGAGACTTTATGGTCATGCTCTAAATTAGTTCGGAGAGATTCGTAAACATTAATTGCCTTGATGAGGGTAGTTTCTGCTGCTGTGAGATTACCAGATTTAAAGAAAGGATATCCTAGATTATTTAGAGATATCCCCACCCCCTCGCGATCGCCTATCTCCCGTGCCATTGCCAAACTCTGCTGGTGGTAATCAATCGCCTGTTGGTACTGCCCCAGGGAATAGTAAGCATTTCCCAGATTGTTCAGAGACTTAGCCTTCCCCAGGTGATCGCCGATCTCTCGTTTGATTGTTAAACTCTGCTGGTAGTAATCAATCGCCTCTCGGTAATGCCCTAGGGAATAGTAAGCATTTCCCAGATTGTTCAGGGAGGACGCCTCCCATTGACGTGAAGCGAAGCTATCCTGAAGGGAATCGCCTATCTCTCGTGTGATTGCCAAACTCTGCTGGTAGTAATCAATCATCTCTTGGTACTGCCCCAGGAAATAGTAAGCATTTCCCAGATTGCCCAGAGAGGACGCCTCCCCATTGCGTGAAGCGAAGCTATCCCGAAGGGAATCGCCTATCTCTCGTTTGATTGCCAAACTCTGGTGGTGGTAATCAATCGCCTGTTGGTACTGCCCCAGGTTATGGTAAGCAATTCCCAGATTGCCCAGAGAGTTAGCCTCCCCCTGGCGATCCTCTATTTCTCGATAAATAGTCAGTGCCTTCTGCCAAGACTGCAATGCTTCCTGAAATCGACTGACCCTAGAGTGATCAATACCTTGGCTTAAAAGTCTGTATGCTTCCGCCTTACGAGCATCTGAGGTTTGAGCCACCACTGGGGAAGCTGAGAATATTATAGGAAAATCCAGTAGCAAAGGTGGCGAGAAACTGCCGAGTAAGCTAAGGAATAAAATCCATCCAAATTTTTGAAGTCCCATGGCAATCACTAATTAATGAATAATAGGGAAAGGCAGGAGGCGGGAGGAACAGGGGAAGAATTTGTCTAATGATTTTCGTGAAATGTTATAAAACCCTTCACTATTGTTCCGTAAGCTACTTTTCCCGCTGTGGAATTAATTCCACAGCTAATAGCGCAAGTCCCTCAAGTGGACTGAAACTCAAGTAATGGGAAGCATTTAGTCCTCTTTGAGAGGACTTTCGCTTTGAGCCTGGGGTTTCAACCCTAGGCAGTCTTTGTAATGTGGTGCAAAATCTGAGTAATTAGACGTGGAAACCCTCCTTCTACCTCCCAAAATCTCTAAATAATTAACGGCAGCTAACCTAAATTCCATGCAAAGTCGGCAAAATTTTTAAAAACCAGCAGTGCAACACTCAACTAAAGGTTTATCGTTGATTTCGGTTAAATTAACCTGCTGTAACAACTCCACCCAGTCATCATTAAGCGCTTTATCCTGAAAATCGGCGCGACGGAGTTCAGCTAGAGTCGTCAAGGCATCAAACCACAGCCCATTTTCCGCATAAACAGCAATGCTCTCCCGTGAATTTTTACCCTCTAACTGACTCTTGAGGGTAAAATTCATTGGCACTCGTTCCACCCCACCGCTAACTAAAACATTTTTCTCATGATTTGGATTGCAAATAACTGAGAAGCGCCAACTATACAGTTGCTCAACTTCTAGCGGTGAAACTGTTTCCGGCAAACTGATACTAACAATTCCAGGTATATCTGTCAGCGAGAAAGTCTGCTTGTAGACTTCATTGTTGTTCTTATCCGTTAGTGAAAATTCTGCTTCTAGTTCCCGATTTTCGGAATAGGGAACATAAAACCAAAACTTGGGACGTTCAGCGACAGTTAACCCCAAGTTAGTAGCAGGAACCAAGGCTATAACTTCTTCAGAGGAACAAAAGGGGTTACGAGTTCCGGCATCTCGACGATCACCTGGTGCTCCTTTCGAGGGTAATGTAAACTTTGCCAGCAGAAAACGAGACGAACTTAGAGGTATTGCTGAGGCAACGCCTGGTGTTACTAGCGGTTTGAGGATGCCAAGACCGCCAAAGAGTAAACCTATTAAAGTAAGGAAAAGGGTTATTTGCTGCGACTTCCATCTCTTTATGCTCATAATCCAGCTCCAAATAGGTTGTTTTTAAAAATCGCAGAGGCTTCAACCCTGTAATTCTGAATTTATTGACTTATGACATTGTTCTCAGTAAGCCACTTAACTCGCCCAGAAATTAATTTCTGGGCTAATAGCTCACGTCCATTAAAATGGACTGAAATCTTTGTCTAATCAGGGTTTAGGGCGTGTCTTCAAACTCATTCGTAGGTTGGGTTGAGCAAAGTGAAACCCAAATAGTTGTCAGGAAAATGCTGGGTTTCGTTCCTCAACCCAGCCTACAATTCAGGCTCATTTGGGGTTTGAAAACAGACCCTAGCCCTCATAAGTAACTTTTATCTTGCAAAATCTAGGAGTTTAGTCCTGTTTAGAGGGCTTTAACTATTAGACAGGGGTTTTAATCCCTGGCGCATAAGTGAGACAATGCCTTCTTTTGATAACCAACAATCCCCCCCGTCCCCAAAAACGCCAACCCTGATGGCACCAAAGGCACCCACCATCCTTGAAGAAACAGGACAAAGCAGACACATCCCAAAATCCCAATAATTGCTATCACCACTCCCACCCAATACAGAAGTCGCCCACAAACCAAAACCAGTAATCCTCCTGCAATTGCCCACCCCCAAATCCAGAAAAAATCTCCCCAAATCGACCACACCCACAACAACTTCCGCCCATCTTTAGCGGCACTAATAATCTGACTCACCATTTGGGCCTGAATAAACACTCCGCGCATGGTTTCATTAGACTGCTGACTAAAGGGAGTGCGAAAATTATCCTCAATGCTGGTAGCAGTCACCCCAATTAAAACAACTCGGTCTTTAACCAAATCGGTGTCAAAATTCCCTTCTAGAACATCTTTTAACGTCACCGTCTCAGCAATCTTCCGGCGAGTACGGTAATTGAGCAGCATTTGATAGCCATCCAACCCAGAGTAATTACCTGCATAACCCCTCAAAGATTTCAAGCGATCCCCACCCAACTGCACCTCATCCTCTGAAACCACCTCCGGTTCAATCCCCTCCGCAGCTAAATAATGCAGGGCTAACTGCAAACTCAGGGACCCTTCCGTCAAACAAGGGGAATTACTATTAAATGTGGCGTACCAAAGATGGCGGCGCAGTACCCCATCAGCATCAACAACCACATCAGTAAATCCCAACCGTTCCTGAGGAACCTCCGGCGGCGGGGCAATACCAGGGTTATTTTCTGTTGGATTATTCCCTCGACAAACGGCAAAAAAGTTTTCTGTCTCTTGCAGACGACGGACTAAATTCTGATACTTGGGACTAACAGGGAAATCTCGATAAATATCCAAACCGATAACTCGCGCTTGATCAGCTTCCAGTTTTGCCAACAATTTCTCCAGCGCCGCATCAGCTAAGGACCATTTGCGCTCCATACCCTGTTGATCTTGGTAAGTAAAATCCTCCTCCGTCACCTCCACCACCAACAAACGCGAATCCCTTCCTTGATCAAGTCGCGATCGCATAAATTGGTCATACATCTGCAATTCCCAAGGCTGGAGAATCCCAAACTGCCGCACCACCATCACCAAAACCGTAACCAAGAAACTCGTAACTATAGCAGTACGGGGCAAACGCCAACGGGACTCCTGATCTTGCCTGCCATACCGTAACTCCTTCCAAGTCGGCGGTTTCACCGTCGGATTTTGGCAAACTACAGGCAACCAACTAGCACAGGGATAGTCTTGTTCCCAGCCGTGTAACTTTTCCCTCGCCTCCCCCACAGCTGCATACAGGGACTCACCCCGGATATATGCCTCCAGAAAATACCGCAAAAACTTCGGCGATACAGAGTCTGGCACCTTCTCCCGCATCACAATCACCTGGGGCAGATACAAATCCCGTTCTGCTGCCAACTCATGCGCCAACCCCAAGCCATCACAGGAATTAAAAATAGCTAACTGTAACCCCTGCGCGATCGCTTTTTTCAAAGCAAACCGCAAATCAGCGATCGTCAACCGTTCCCTCTCATTGAGCTGAATTTCCCCCCGCTTCCCCTCCTCAGAGGTACCGCTATGTCCAGCAAAAAACAGAATATCCCATCCCTGCTGCCATAACTGCTCATTCAACTCGGAAGCCTGTGGTTCCTGCCGCCAGGTAATTTGCGCCCCTGCCTTACCCGCCAACTCCTCCAAAGCTTGCTTATCAGCTTTCTGATTAATATCGGTACCCTGCCCCAAAATCGCCAGAATTTTCACTCTACTTTTAGCGGTAGAGTTTTTAAAGATTCTCTTAGCGGTAGAGTTTTCAAAGATTCCCTTAGCGGTAGAGTTTTCAAAGATTCCCTTAGCGGTAGAGTTTTTAAAGATTCTCTTTGCGGTAGAGTTTTTAAAGATTCCCTTTGCGGTAGAGTTATCGTATTCAATCGCACTCAGAGCAATTTCGGCCTCGGCTTGAGCCAGTAAATCCCAGCGATGCCAGGGAAACTTGCGCAACCAGGGATTATTCGTCTGTAATAGGAGTTGGAATTTTTTGTGCGATAGCGAAGCGCTGCCGCCTACGGCAGATTGCAATAACCTATCCCGAATCGAGCGAAACTCTAGACAATTATTGAGCCAATCATTGAGACTTTCCTCCAAAACCTCAGCCGCTTGGCGACAAGCCGCAAAGGCTTCCCCTCGCTGAGATGAATTAGTTATCTGTTCAGGATTAGCACTAAGGGCGCGAAAGAGCATCTCTAAACTGAGATAACGTTGCTGCCAATCGCGATAACGGTTGAGTACATCTCGATTCCCCGACAAGTAACCCTTAATCCTAGTTTGCGATGGAGAATGGATATCCCCTTGTCGAATTTCCAGGGTTGCATCAAATCCCTGCTCAAATTCTCCGTCTAATGTTAAAGTTAACAGCCTCTTCATCGACCTATCTCGTAGTGTTTTAAAAAGGCAGAAGGCAGAAGGCAGAAGGCAGAAGGGAAGAAGATTTGAGCTTCTTAAACATTTGTCGACATACCTTCGTTTATTTGTACCTACCTACTTAGCAATCCTTGTGCAGGGGGTTTGGGGGGAAGTCCCCCCAAGCCTGGTTTTTCATACAAACGACCATTTTCCGCCTACAAACTTCCAACCCGGAATCTTTCCGTCAGACTAGCTTCACCTAAAGACACCTGAATCCCGAAGTCATCTCCCCGTTGCGCTTCAAACTGATATTGGATGAATTCATCATCACTTCTAGCCGTTACATTTTTAAAAACCTCTCCGGTTTCAGTCAGTACAGACAGTTTCAAATTAGGAGGTAAAGTCATTGCCTCACCTGTAGGGTAAACCTGCGCTCTAACGCTCACAGTTTCTTGATCAATTTCCTGAAGAGTAATAATTAAAACGACAGCATCACCCGCCAGCTCTAACCCTAAATCAATGAGTTTGGCTCGTTCTTGTTGCTTAACGTTAGTATTCCTAAATGCTGGTCTCAGTTGTGGAGAAACCAACTCTCGAACCGACTGCCAACCCTCATCAACAGTTTCCTTAAACCAATCCAGTAAGTTCACTACATCTGGCTCTGGTAATTGATTAATTAGCTGCTCAAGAGAATCCAGTTGACTAATTTCCAACACCCCTTCTGGTGCAGTCTTGGCAAATCCTAGCAGTTTAGCTTGATTAATACTTTGATTAATTTCCACCACTACATAACCAACTCTCTCTTGCCGACTTTCCGGCGGTACATGACAAATTTGGGCATTGGGCAATACGGGACGACATTCCAACTTACCCCAACCTTTGACAACCAAGTCTGATACATCCATTAGCGATCGCAGTGCCAGATTCCAGCTATCACTTCCCGTTAAATCACTCTCAACTTCCATACATTGCAGATAAAAATTTACAGCATAAACCGCCAACGTATTTAGGTAGATTTGTTCAGCTTTGTCCGGTTCGTGCTGTTCTCGACTAAATTTTTCCGCTACTTGATAAGCCTCTTTGGTAAGAGGGACAGAAAATTTCAACCCTTCGGTTAAGTTAGTCATTACTAATGCTCTCCAATTAATTTAGCTTTAGGTTTCAAATCCGGTAATTTTTCGTTCATTTATTCCTGTAAATATTCCTTGATTTTGTCAGCAAAATACCTGCAACAGCGCCAGTAAAAACTTTGCACCGTTGACACTTTGTTTGGTTGTAATCCAACCGCGACAGCCGTCTCTTGCCAAGTCTTGCCGTCTAGGTATAAAAGAGCAATGGTTCTGAAGTTCGCCTGAGAATGTCCTTTAATGTGTTTGCTGGTAAACAAACCGTCAGAATCTTCTTTAAGACACCGACGCACAAGTTGTGAAGGCAGAGGAGTGTCTTCAGGCTGAGCAACCCTATCTAAATGCGTCCCGGATTGATTAACGTTACTTGTAGAGGAAGAGTTTATCGGTGCATCTAGTGAGTATTCCCGTCCACATTTGGTATATCTTTTCTTGGCATCAACCAAGCGTCGTTTGAGGACAAAATTGACCCAGTTAATCACTGGTCCTTTTGCTGGATTATAAGTTTCAATTTTTCTACACAAATACAACCAAACCTCTTGCAGCGCTTCCTCGTAAACCTCCTGAGGAGTATCAAATTTCCTGCGAGATAATCTGCCAGATTCTTGAATCATTTGAATCAGCCGCGTCAGGGCTAGACGACGGGCACGGCTTTTTGGGGGATGCTGCTGAGCCTCCAAAGTTAGCTGTTGCAGTCGTTCGTCCACTTCGTCCATGCGTTAGCTCCATATCAATCAATTTCCTTGATCTACCCTGGTTTCTAAAGAACTAACAGCGGCTAACCCAGATTCCATGCAAAGTCGGCAAAATTTTTTCCAACCAGCTAACGGGATTGAGGGAAAGATGGGGAGATGGGGAGATGGGGAGACGGGGAGATGGGGAGATGGGGAGACGGGGAGATGGGGAGATGAGGAGATGAGGAGACGGGGAGACGGCTTTTCCCTATTGATGCCGAGAATATGGGTTCTGCATGGAATGGCTACTTGAGAGCGATAAACAAACAAGGCTGTTGTTTTTCACTCGCTCTTATGTCTAATCCCAAAGGAAATCAAATCATCAAGCTTTCACTCGTGGGATTTGCTGCCATTCCTCTCGTCTGGTCAGCTTACCACGAATACCAAGGTCAACCCTTCAGCCAAACCCGCGATGTTATCAGTTACCTGGTCGAAGTCACGGTATTAGTCGATGCGCTATTGAAACAGGAAGACGAGGATAGGAAGTGATTGTAAGCTGTTGGCTGCGAATGAAATTGCCGCCATCAGCGATAATATTATCAGTTTTCCTGAGCTATTTGTTCTCTCACCCAAGCGCGAAAAGCCTTCATTGTTTTGTTTCTCCCTGAAGCTATACTTTGTTTTAGATATTGAGGAATTATCTCAATCAGGGGTAAATTCGGAAAAATTGGACTGTATTCGCACTTTATATGCTTCCCCTCTCGCAGCACGTTAATTTCTAACTTCTCCTTCTCAAATCGCCAGAGTTCCGGCACTCCCAACGCTTCATAGATACTCGGATGAGTGCGAGAAGTCACATCAATTTCCAGTGCTAAATCGGGAGATGGGTCTACGGTTACATCCAGCCGTTTTTTTCCACGAACTACCGTCTCGTTTTGAATGTAAAAACAGTCATCCGGTTCGATTCCTTTGACCATCTCTTCATTTTTGAATGTGGTCGAACCGAGAGGCCAAAATTCAATATCTAGTTCTTCTAAAAGAATTTTTACTAAATCTCCAATCAGGACTTTCTTGGTTTCGTGTTCTGGCAGAGGGGTCCTAATTTCTAGGGTTCCATTGTCATACGCCACTCTCGAGGCACGATGTTCGCCTAAATCCTCTAAAATAGCTTCAAATTCCTGCCAGCTGACATTGGAGAACAGCACCCGTTGTCCCGGTGGCACTGTGATTCGATTTAATTCTAATAACATCCTGGAAACCCCTACCAAATCTCAACTCAAAATTGGTTTTGTTCTTAATGCCCACAATTCCTTCCAGTCGTCGAACTAAGAGGCGTTGTACTTCATCAAGGGTGAAAACTGCTATAAATCAAAAATTATAGTTTAGCTCTGACAATGGTCACAGGATTTAGGGGAGTCAAACGAGTTAACTTTCCCACAGATATAGAACGTGAAAGCTGGACTTGTAACAATTGGTAATTCCAATCGTGGGAGCTAAACCAACTCAAAGCAGTATTGAGATGCTCCAAAGTTGCCAGTGCTAGCACCACCACACCATCTTCAATTAACCGCGCCTGACAAGTATCAAGAATTGAGTTTAAATTACCCCCACTGCCGCCAATAAAGATGCGATTAGGTGCTGGAAGATTGTGCAAAACCTCTGGTGCTCCTCCATGGATGGAAGTCACATTCTTCACTTGCAGGCGTCGGCAATTCTTGACAATCAAGGCACTGCCGATAGCAGTTTTTTCAATAGCAAATACCTCAGAAGTCGGACATAAGCGGGCAATCTCAATAGAAACCGAACCAGTTCCCGCCCCAATATCCCAAACCGTTTGCCCCGGTTGCAGCGCTAGTTCTCCCAAAACGAGAACCCGCACTTCCCGCTTGGTCATTAAACCGGGGCGATCGCTAAAACTAACAAAGCTTTGATCATTTAATCCTAACAGTGGCAGGGAGTCAAGATCTAGTTCTTGCTCAGCTTGATTAGAATTGCGTAGTAATACCACGACATTGAGCGGTGAAAAAGTCTGGTTTAAGATAGTATCTACTCCTAAGCAGAGTACCTGTTCACCAGTTCCTCCGAGATTTTCACAAACCCAGAACTCATAGCAACTGGCTAAATCCATCGCCAGCAATAACCTCGCAATTGCACTCGGCGTATTCGTTCCATCGGTAAGTACTGCAATCTTCTCAACACCCTGCTTGAGGGCAACTCTCAATTGCTCTAAAGAGCGCCCATGAACACTGACTAGGTGAGCATTCTGCCAGGGGACTTTAATCCGACTACAAGCCAGTTGCACCGAACTCAGATGGGGATGAAAAGTTAGCTGTTGTGGCGGTAATTGAGCTAGCAATAGGCGTCCCAAGCCAAAAAAAAGTGGATCACCACTAACTAACACCACAATACATCTATCTTTGTCAACCCCATCTAGCTGAGCGCGAATTGCTTGAACCGCCTCAGTCAAATCTCCCAGTACCAAGCGCGGTGCCTGGTGGTTGGGGAAATAACTCAAATGGCGATTGCTCCCTACCAATAACGTTGCCTTTTCCACCAACTGCCGCAGACTATCCGTTAGCCCAGCTGCACCATCTAAACCAATGCCAACAACTTGTACTGGTGTTAAGCATTGTTCATGGCTCATCTATATTAAGGAACTCCAAGAAATAAATTATCCAATGGACTTAGAAACACGACGTAAATATTCTTCTCCCCGTCTCCCCATCTCCCCGTCTCCCCCTCTCCCCGTCTCCCCGTCTCCCCCTCTCGCCGTCTCCCCATCTCCCCGTCTCCCCGTCTCCCCCCCCCGAGCCGAAGAGCG
>JAAHGS010000096.1 GCA_010692645.1 Symploca sp. SIO2E9 | reverse complement strand
TGTTGCCTCCAACAGTTAGATATCTTCAAAATTACCCATGCCCTACACCCCACCCCCCACACCCCACACCCAAAAGCCAGTTATATCAGTAGTTTACGCTTAACTTAGTGCCATTCGGTACAGAGAGTCATATCTCCCATCGACTCAACCCAACCCTTAAATAAGGCTTTCACTTTTTTTTAGCACAGAACTCACTGGCAAATATCGGCAAAACCGAAAATGGTATAGTTGCGCTCACAGCCTATGGATATTTGGATGGAATAACTTTACCTTTAAGCATAGTACACTTTCTGTCAATGCGTAACTCCTAAGATAATCATCTCCTATTTATATAGCAAGCTGCATAGGAAATCACACTTAAGCTTTAATGTTAATTTACTAGTAAGAATACCGAAGCAGAATGTGGGTTACAACAGTTGCTGTAAGTTGAGTTCTTGGAATGGTTCTGAAGATTCATCCAGCAAAATTTCGCCCGATTGCACTGGTTGATCATTAATTTGCACAGAGAATCGGCCTTGTGGTAAACGTTCTAAATAATAAACACCAGCACCATTAGTGACAGAAAATCTCCGCACTCCTGATTCTGTCTCGATTGCTTCCACCCTTGCCCCAGCAACTGCCTTGCCCTCGCTATCGGTAACAACTCCTGAGATAGTGTAAGACAAAAGCAGCGGTACAGATACTGGGGTATAGCTACCAGCTACCACCTCAACCGCATAGGCATCCACTGCTGCTTGCCAATCTATAGGAAATCCCGAAGGATCGAAGTCGAGACGATAGGTTCCTGGTAAGAGATTGACGTAAATTCCATTACCTCGAGTTTCTGGGCGGAAAGATTCTATTGATTGATTATTAAGGATTAACAGTAACTCAGGCTGATCGAGGTATAGTTCTTCACTAGAATCGCGTTTACCGTTATTATTGTCATCAAAGAAAGGTGAAATTAACAAGCCTCCTTGTTGACGCAAACGCTCAAAACGAGACTCGCCAGGGCTAATCCCTTGCTGAAAATTAAGGCTGGGAACTAACTCAATCCTAAAAGTAGCCTCATCAGAGGTTACTGAAACCTCCTGATAGCGTACTCGCAGCACTACTCCCGGTATCACCGCAGTTGAGGCAGAGGCAATCATTCCGCTGCCCTGAGAACCAATGCCATAGCCTAAGTCAACTTCCCAAAGGTATCTGCCATCCCCTGCTCTTTTTCCTGAACGATAGCGCCAACCCAAGCTGGCTAAGTTATCTTGATTTCTATTAGTATTGCGAGTTTCGTATTTGAGTAGCAACAGATGTTGGTCACTATCTGTCCTTCTCCTAGTAAAATCATAGCTGAATTCTGAGTTAGTAATGATTTCATTGCCTCGATGATTTAACTTGAGACGACCGAGGCGAGAACTCAAACTCCACCGCAAGTTACTATTAGTATCGAGGGTAGCACTGGCAAGGGCAAAGAAATTTCTACTGCTATGGCTAAATCTTAACCCAGTAGCAAGAGCTTCTTCTCGAGTATTGCCACTGGCGGTTAAAGTCAAGCTAGGAATTACTCGCCAATTGAGATTAAACCTTTCAGAAAAGCGTCCGCTATTAAAATTAAGGTTAAAGTTGTTTGATGGCTGAAAGCGCACATCAGTATTTAACTTTTGAGGGGGCTTGGGGGAGCGATAAGTCCCACGCTGTACCTGTACTCAGGTCAGCGTTGGGATACATGGACTCCCCCAAGCAAATTTTATCCGGTCAATCCCGGTAAAAATTTGCCATCTATCCAGAAGCTCTTATCAAAAAATGTATATAATACTAAGAGGAGGTGAAGGCAGTGCAGCATCAAGCCATTAAAGTCAGACTGTATCCGACAATTGAACAACAACAGATACTAGCTCAACACTTTGGTTGCTCTCGTTGGTGGTGGAATCATGCACTTAATTTGTGTGTTGAAACCTATCAGGCGACGGGCTTTGGCTTGACCCAAGTTGCACTGAACAAATTCTTACCAAAACTCAAGAAGCAAGAAGAAACACGATGGTTGTCTGAGTGCTACTCTCAGGTATTGCAAACTACTACACTCAATTTGGTAACTGCCTATAAAAACTTCTTTGAAGGTAGGGCTAAATATCCTCGATTCAAATCGAAGAAAAATAGGCAGTCTATTCAATATCCGCAGTCAGTCAAAGTAGTTGATGAATGCCTTAAATTTCCTGGTCGTGTAGGTATTGTCAAAGCCAAAATACACCGTTCAATTGAGGGAACAATCAAGACTGTAACGGTTAGTATGACGTCATCAGGGAAATACTATGCTTCTGTATTAACTGAGTTAGAAGGGGATAAACCTTCAAAGCATACTGATGGAAAAGTAGCAGGTATTGACTTGGGATTGAAAGATTTTGCTATTGTTAACGATGGCGTCAAAACTTATAAATATGCCAATCCTAAGCATCTAGCCAAGCATGAGCGTAACCTCAAGCGAAAGCAACAAAAACTAGCCAGAAAGGAGAAAGGGAGCAAGTCAAGGAATAAAGCGAGAAAACTTGTAGCTAGGGTTCACGAACGAGTTAGCAATGTCCGTCAAGACTACTTGCATAAGCTCTCCAAAAAACTTGTTGACGATAACCAAGTCATGGTAGTGGAAAGTTTAAATACGAAGGGCATGGTTCGTAATCACAAACTAGCCAAAGCAATATCTGATGTGGGTTGGGGGATGTTTGTCAATTTCTTGCAATACAAATTAGATCGTGAAGGTAAGGTATTGATAGAAATTGATAGATGGTTTCCTAGCTCGAAACTCTGTTCTAGGTGTCACTATCAAGTAAGTGAAATGCCACTGGATGTTAGATCTTGGACTTGTCCGAGTTGTGGTACTCACCATGATCGCGACGGCAACTCTGCCGTCAATATTAGGGCAGAGGGTATCAGAATGTTGTCGGTCTTAGGAACTAGGACTGCTGCTGATGGAGGGGATGTAAGACCAAAGCTCGGACGTAAGTCTAAGCTAAGGCAATCCCCCGCGAATTCAGAAGCCTACGCTGTACTCGAAGAGTCAGCGTAGGTAGTTCACATCTAATCCTTCCTCACCAGCCAGCGCCGACACCGTTACTTGCAAAGGGAAGCCAGCAGGCTGATAAAATAATTCAGCTAATCCCATTGCTGAGTTATCGTAAATAACGCCAACTCCCAAAGTTAAATCTTCTGAATAGCTTCATTAATCAGGGAATATATAGGATATATTTCTGATGAATTGTTGTGCATCTGGCATTCCACTTTCGACTGTTTGAGAAAAACTCTCAAATTTTCTCCCCATCTCTCCAAACAAGTAAATTACCTAGTTGATTGCGACTTCGGATGAGTTGGAATAGTTAAATTAACCTTAAAGGGTACTTTTTCTTGTTGGTTCTGATTACCCCATAGCAACTCTCCGCTGAGTTGATACTCACCAGCAGGTGGAATAGATTGGTCTTGGTTTGGATATCTCAATAAAAAATAGCGATCGCTTTCAGCTACAATTGCAGTTGGAGCCATATTTCCAGTTTCTACAACCGTTTCTCACCGCTTCAAAATCCAACTAACAGCAGGTCTAACCGAGGCTTCACCAGCATTATTTACCAGTAACTGAATCTGCTGTTGTGACTGATTCCAACTAGCTCCTTCCACAGAAAGATTAGGATACAAATCACCATGACGCACGTAAACAGTCGCTCCAATACGAGTTTTAAGAGCAACACTATCACCACTATCATCAGTTGTCTGGCGTAGGTTTTCTGTAAAAATAACCGCTCGATATTCCCCTTGATCTATACTAGGAGGAAAACGAGTAATCAGGCGCACTCGGCGCGTCACTCCCGGTGGCACAACTAGTTCTCGTGGCGAAAATTGCAGATAAGGAGTGAGGTCACTAGGACTACCTCTAAGTCACCCCCGTCTGGAATAAAGTTAGGTTCATTGAACTCTGGATTAGTGGGAGTAAACGACACCAAACGCGCATCAGTTATTTCAAGATTTGCATCTGTATTGCATAAAACCTCTACCTCACCTGATACTCCTCCTGGGGCGTCAGAGGAAATTGTACCTGTACCTGCAAATTGTTCTTGTGTAGCATACACTAACCTACCTGGAGTAGGAGCAGCAAAACTACACTCAGGACCAATATTACCTTCAAAATTCACATCAACAGATTGAGCAAAGGCTTTCGGGCTGAAAGCGACTGCACCAGTTAGGATTAATCCAGATACTAAGGCAAAACGACGAATCATTAGTAAATCCTCCCTTTGTTAAATAGGTCAAGTTCCTATGGCATAAGGCTGATAGCGATTATCTGCTTGCATCTTGCTTACATATTCTTGTCCGATGGTGATGTCAGCATCTGCAATCACTAGAAGGCTCTGAATTTTTCTTAGTTAAGTTTTTCATAAACTCTCAAAGCCTTGCTTAATTTCCAGTATCTAAGCCTAATGTTTGCGTTCGTGTATGCGGAATTTATAATTTATGATTCAGTTGTATATAGCTTGATTAGTGAGAATTAATTGACTGACAAAAATATTAAAATCTATAGATAATCATCTCCTATTTATATAGGAATCGGCATCCGTAATCACACTGAAGCTTTAAGTGTTGACTTACTAGTAAAAATACTGAGGATATCTATTCCCTTTAAAGCATCTTTTCAAGGCTGCCCAAATCTCGTTCCACCTCAACCCCAAGAGAGCGATTATAAGGATCTATCTTCAAGGCTTTGTTTAGATAAATTTTAGCTTTTCCAAATTGTCCTTTGCTGACAAGATAACGTCCCCAGCACTGATAGGCAATCGCTTGCCACTGACGTACTTCTGAATCTTGAGGAATACGCTCTCGTAAGCCCTCTACCAGGGCAATTGCTCTAGCAAACCTATACTCTTTGAGTAGTTGTTGTAAATTCTGATAGGAACTCCACTTCAGCTGTTGTTCAAGTGCAGATAGTGGTGGTCCGAATGAAACTGGCGGTTGCTTATGATTTGCCTTTGTTGCCGATGGCGAATGTGCCGATACCTCGGAATTATTAGGCTCATGTGTCGCAGTAACTAACTCCGCCGAGCTAGAAGATTGATCGATACCAGATTGCTCAATAACTTTAAGCAGTAGCTTGTAAGCCTCTGTCAACTGAACGAATTTTGCTTGGGCAAATTTGTCTGCAGAGTTGACATCAGGATGATACTGCCTTGCTAGACGCCGATAAGATGCCTTGATTTGAGCTGTAGAAGCTCCATAACTCAAATGTAACAAACGATAACAATTCAACAGATTCATGCTCAGAATTAGTTCATGGCTCATGGTTCATTGCTTCTTGGGAATTTCTCAATCATCAGCAATACTTGGTGATGAGCCATCAAAAATGAACGTTGAACCATGAACCGTCTTTACAGAGAAGTAAGCTGCATCCCACGTCTTTTAAGCGTGGGATGTAGCGTTAAGGCTTTTAAGCCGCCTTAGCTGTTCGGTTGATCCTCGATTGTAGACATACTATCATTATTAAAAGGGTTGGGAGTTCAACTCTAGGCGTAGGAGATGTTAGACAGGCTGTGCCTGCAATCTCTGCTTGATGCCTGAATCCCACGAATTGAATTCGTGGGAGTGGCTCAATCGAATCTCAATTACTAACTCAGCGCTTTAGGCAATTTTCTCTTCAATTACACGGTCAATCAGTCCATATTCCAGGGCTTCTTGAGCCGACATGAAAAAGTCACGGTCCATGTCTTTTTCAATTTTCTCAAGAGTTTTACCAGTGTTTTTGGCGTAGATTTCGTTGAGTTGCTGGCGGACTCTCAGAATTTCTCTAGCTTCAATTTCAATATCTGAAGCTTGTCCACGCGTACCACCAGAAGGCTGGTGGATCATAATTCGTGAGTGGGGCAGAGCAACTCGTTTTCCCTTTTTACCAGCAGCAAGCAGGAAAGAACCCATAGAGGCAGCTAGACCAACACAAATAGTCACAACATCTGACTTAATGTGCTGCATGGTATCATAAATTGCCATACCTGCTGTTACAGAACCGCCAGGGGAGTTAATGTAGAGAAAAATGTCTTTGCTATTATCTTCTGAGTCCAGATAGAGCATAACGGCGATGATTTGGTTGGCAATTTCATCATCAACGTCTTTACCGAGGAAAATGATGCGCTCCCGGTAGAGACGGTTGTAAATGTCAACCCACTCAGTGTACTGAGAGCCTGGCATTTGGTAGGGAACTTTAGGCACACCAATTGGCATAATTTGCTCCAAACTATAGAGATAGGTTTAAGGGGTTAAGCTGCACAAAAGCAGGCAGCGAGGCTGAAATATATTAGAATAACTGGTTTAAGAGACACTGGCAGGAACTGGAACAGGTAGTTCTTCATGCTCAAGAACTCGATCAATCAAACCGTACTCTTTAGCCTCGTAGGGCGTCATGTAGAATAGTCGATCCATATCCTTGGTAATCCTCTCTGGTGTCTGACCTGTATTGCGGGATAGGATATCGATCATTGTTTGCCGATTGGCTAGTACTTCCTGAGCACGAATTTGGATATCCGTAGCCTGACCACGAGCATAACTCTTAGGCTGATGCAGGACAATTGAGGCATTAGGTAAACTTGCCCGAGAACCTTTGGTTCCAGCAGACAGTAACATCGCTGACATACCCATGGCTGTACCCAGACAAATTGTCTGGATTGGCGGCTTGATGTAGCTCATTGTGTCGCAGATGGCAAAAGCTTCCGTTTCAAAGCCCACAGGTTCACCACCATAACTAGAGGTGCCAGTGGAATTGATGTAAATTCTAATCGGCTTGTCGGGGTCTGCATACTGTAAATACAGCAACTCAGCAATAACTAATTCTGTTACCGCACTCACCAAGGGCATACCCAGATAAACAATCCGCTCATTGAGTAGCAGTGAGGGTAGGTCTGGCGGCGGTGTTCGGTAGGTGGTGTTACCGTAGTAGGTGGATTGAACAGCCTGAATCGGTAATTTCATGGTGTTTAAGGCGGCAATAATGGCGCTATCTTTAAACATAGTAGCGTGCCAGTGAGTTTGCCTGTGCCATTTACCTAGAGATGCTTCTACCTCCGTTGGTTGCAATCAAGATTTTCCCATGAGGGAGTTCGTAAAAATAATGTCCCATTGTTTGGAAAGGGAGGGGGAAAAAGGAAAGGGAAAAATTGGTACTTGATTTCAACACCAGTCCCTAACCTGCCCATGGCAAGGAGGGAAAGTGAAACCAAATAGAAGAAAGTACAAGGTTAAAATTTTTTTTTCAAAAGCTGGCAACTTTGTACAAGTCTTTGGCAACGGAGTATACTCTAGAGTACCGATACTAGGTATTTCGTAAAATAAGGGGTCCAACAACCGAGCCAAAGAGTACAAACGTGCAGGGCAAAGCATTGGTGCAGATAGCTTGTCAAGGAGCCTAGGTCTTCACGTACATACATGCTATGCTCCCATGCTCTCACGTCACTATCAAAGTCGGGCTTGGTAAAAGCTAATAGCACTTGCTCCCATACCCATAGGTATCCAGCTTGTGGAAGGAGGCTAGATTGCTACGACTATATAGCGATCGTACTTTTGGAAACAGTCTCATAAGATTGTTAGAGGCAAACTATAGCGTCAGGCGCATGACCATTAAAGCCTGTGGAGAGAATAATGAATACTCTTTTGAGGTAATTTCATCTCAGAGTAACTCTTCTCAATGAAGCAGGAAATCTCAGAACTAATTATTAGTAATTTGGATAGTTCTCTGCTAGAGGCAGCTTGCCAGTAGCAGGGAATAACGCCAGTAACTCTTGCTTGCTCAGAAATCTGATCAGATGAAAGTCAGTTTACACCCAACCCTCAATGATGCCCATATTGATGCCAATCAAGTTAGTAGTCAGCGCCAGCTGTCAATCGCAGTTTCAGCCTTTGCTCATGCTCAAGATCAGCAGATACCCTTAAACTTGTGCCTGGTTCTTGACCACAGTGGCTCCATGGAAGGACGCCCTCTAGAAACTGTCAAGAAAGCAGCAGTGCAATTAATTGAACAGCTTAATAAGGGTGACCGAATCTCGGTAGTTACCTTCGATCATAGAGCCAAAGTTCTTGTCCGCAATCAGCTCATTAACGACTTAGACAAAATCAAAAGACAAATTCAAAATCTCACTGCTGATGGTGGTACAGCTATTGATCAAGGTCTCAAGCTGGGAATTGAAGAATTAGCCAAAGGCAAACAAGAAACTGTTTCTCAGGTATTTCTACTCACAGATGGTGAGAATGAACACGGTGACAATCAACGCTGTCTGAAATTAGCCCAATTAGCAACTGAGTATAAATTAACGCTCAATACGCTAGGATTTGGCGATCACTGGAACCAAGATATCCTTGAAAAAATTGCTGATACTGGCGGTGGTACTCTCTCCTATATTGAGCAACCAGAACAAGCTGTCGAGGAATTTGGGCGCTTGTTTAAGCGGGCTCAATCCATAGGCTTGACTAATGCTTACCTGCAAATTTCTCTAATGCCGAAAGTAAGACTTGCGGAACTAAAGCCAATTGCTCAAGTAGCTCCCGATACAATTGAATTGCCTCTGCAACCGCAAGGAGATCATTTTACAGTGCGTTTGGGAGACTTAATGACCAACGTGGAGCGAATTATCCTAGCTAACCTCTACATTGGTCAGCTCTGTGAGGGTGAGCAAGCGATCGCAAAATTGCAAGTCGTTTATGATGATCCAGGGACAGCTCAAGAAGGTTTGCTTTCTGAACCGATGCGGGTGGAGGTAGACGTTCAGAAAAGTTATCAACCCTCTCCCAATAACGAGGTGCAGAAGTTTGTTCTAGCTTTGGCAAAGTATCGACAGACTCAAATTGCTGAGGTTCGATTACAACAAGGCGATCGCTCTGGTGCCGCCACCATGCTGCAAACTGCCGCCAAAACAGCTATCCAAATGGGAGATCAAGGAGCTGCCACAGTGCTGCAAACTAGTGCTACTCGTTTGCAGTCTGGGGAAGAACTTTCTGAAGCTGACCGTAAAAAAACGCGCATTGTCTCCAAGACTATTTTGCAGGATTAAAGATGCGCCTTGTGCCCAGGAGTGGGTAATGACCTGGCTTCCGCTAATCCCCACTCCTGGCTACCAAGCTGTGTGACGGCTGATTATAGGGAACCATAACTTCAAGCAATCACAGATGCTTGAGGTCTGGCAAAAATCATCCGTCCCGCTGATGTTTGCAAAGCTGAGGTTACAACTACCCGCACTTCTCCACCTAAGTAGTCGCGTCCATCTTCAACAACTACCATGGTGCCATCATTGAGATAGCCAACTCCCTGAGTCGGTTCTTTGCCCTCTTTAAGAATTTTCAGTTCCAAGCTATCGCCAGCTAGATAAATTGGGCGAACTGCCTGGGCTAGAGCATTGATATTCAGAACTTGAACTTTCTGCAAATTCGCGACTTTATTGAGGTTGTAGTCGTTGGTAATTAGAGTACCACTGATTTCGGAGGTGAAACGCAGCAATTTGGCATCTACACCATTAATGTCTTCGTAATCAGCAGGGTGAATGACTAGGCGCTGTGGGTATGATTGTTGCATCCGATTGAGGATATCGAGTCCGCGACGCCCCCGGATGCGTTTTTGGTCATTGGCAGCGTCAGCTAACTGCTGCAACTCTTGTAAAACAAACTGCGATACCAAAATTTGACCCTCGATAAAGCCAGTATGGAGCAGTTCTTCGATACGACCATCAATAATGCAGCTGGTGTCTAAAACCTTACTAGAAGTTGGTTCAAGTGTGCCTTCTGACACTAAAATTGATTTAAGGCTATTAGGGTTAATCAGCCGCAAGAAGGTGCGGCCGTGAGTATCTGCCAGACTCACGCCTAAAAAGGCAAACATGACGCTGCCTAAAATCGCTGCTAGAGGCTTAATAAAGGCAAACTCCGTGGGGATTGGCAGTAAAAAGATCGGTGCTAGCATCAAATTGGCTAAGAGCAATCCCATCACTAAACCAACTGCCCTGGTCAAAATCAACTCAATTGGTGTTTGACGCACCCTTGCTTCCATCCGGCGATAGGTAACTTGCGCCGATAAACCTACAGCAAAGCCGATAATGGCAGCAAAGCTAGCCAGGATCCAGCGCACAGCTTCCAGGTTAGTGATCTGCTGTTGTACAGTGATAGGTAGCAATTCAATACTGGTGAAGCCTATCCCTGCAGCTGCTAGAATGAATATTACAATAATGACGAAATCAAGCATTGTTTTAAAAGCCAAGTAGTTTTTGTGGCAATTCCCTGAGGAACTTAATAGATAAAAAACTGATTGCCGGAGATCAGATTTATTATATCTTTTGCGTCCTGATTGTTTTTTTATGCCCCTGGCTTAGGGTCAGTTGCACTCAAAGATATAATTGGCTGATTTTTGAGTAGGAGAGGTGGATAGAGTTAACTTTATCAATCCCAGTTAGTAAGTAGTCGAACATAAATAAACCGCACTGTGTTAAGAAGTGTCAACAAGTAAAATTTCTGCTGCTTAGGAGGTTTGAGCTGTATTTACTAAACTTTATACAGCTACCAAAACTTTTGTCCGACTACTTATTCGATGAATTATTCTATTTACTTTGCTTATATAGCAACGGACATATCAGTTAGGACATTCTATTTTGATTCAAGGGGAGCAGGGAGCAGGGAGCAGGGAGCAGGGAGTAGGGAGTAGGGAACAAGGAAGTGTCCTAATCATAGTGGCGACGGCTATAACTAGGAATGATTTTCGACAATTAGATTATGGAAGTCTCTGGTAAAAAGAAAGTGTTAAATGAGTTAGAGCAATCCGAACCAATTGTTAATCCTCTCACCCCTAATTCAGCCTATATTCACATCCCCTTCTGCCGACGCCGATGCTACTACTGCGATTTCCCAGTTTCCGTGATTGGTGATCACTCAACGGGCAACACCTCAGGCAGTATCAAGGAATATGTTGAGGTGTTGTGTTTAGAAATTGCAACAACTCCAGCATTAGGCAGCCCCTTAAAGACAGTGTTCTTTGGCGGTGGTACCCCTTCATTGCTAGCTGTAGAACAGCTTAGAAAGATTCTAGAAAAGCTCAAGGAGCGCTTTGGTATTGCTGCTGGTGCTGAGATTTCTCTAGAAATAGACCCGGGAACTTTCAACTTGGAACAGTTAAAAGGATACCAAGATGCTGGGGTAAATCGAGTCAGCTTGGGGGTTCAGGCATTTCAAGATCAACTCCTAAGCGTTTGTGGGCGTACGCATAACTCTGATGAAATCTTCGCAGCTGTGGAAATGATTCGCCAAGTAGCAATTCCCGAATTCAGTTTGGATCTGATTTCTGGATTGCCCCATCAAACTTTAGAAATGTGGCAAGCTTCTTTAAAAACTGCGATCAAGCTTGCCCCTACTCACATTTCCTGCTACGACTTGATTGTAGAACCAGTCACAGCTTTTGGACGCTATTACAATCCTGGAGCCAAGCCCTTACCTACAGACGAAACCACTGCTCAGATGTATCGCCTCGCCCAACAAATCCTCACCAGTGCAGGTTACGAGCATTATGAAATTTCTAACTATGCCTTGCCTGGTCACCAATGCTACCACAATCGGGTTTATTGGGAAAATCTTCCCTACTACGGTTTTGGTATGGGAGCAGCAAGCTACCTAAAGGGTATGAGATTGACGCGACCACGCACTAGGCGTGAGTACTACTCTTGGGTGCAACAGCTAGTTGAAGCAGGCGGCGTCGTCGATGGTATACAGACAAGCGTAACCGATATCTTGTTAGAAACTTTAATGCTGGGGCTGCGTCTAGCAGAGGGTTTAAGCCTATCGTTTCTTGTCAAGCAGTTTGGAGAGGCTATTGTCGAGACAATTTGGAGCAGTTTGTTACCCCACTACCATCAAGGTTGGGTGGAAGTTGTGGGAGCTACAGGGGAAGTAATTCACTTGCCAGAAACTCAAAAATTACCCCGGAATGGACGCTTAAGGCTTAGCAATCCAGAAGGGTTTTTGTTTTCTAATACAGTTCTAGCTGATTTGTTTAGTCAGCTTGCATAATATAAATTTCTGTGAATGCATTTTTGTGATTTTTTCTATCTTTCCAATGTACCGGTTTTTCAACTGGCACAAAAAAAATAGTTCATCGACAGCGATTATCTGCTTGCTAAAATTGAGCTTCTTTGCTGATTATTAAACGATAAATCAAGGCTTACAGCTGACAAGTACTCGCTTTTAGCTTAAAAAACTCAATAAGAACCGAATTTACCAGACTACTATTGTAAATCGAATTATACCAAATCGCTGAAAAGACGCAAATCGGTAGGATAAACCAGTAAATTCTCAAGGCTTGCCTGAGACATGAATTCGTAATTTTAAAACTAAAACCAGAAAAAAAATAAGTTTTAATTATATAATACTGTTTGCTTACCTTCAGAGGTATTTTTTTGTACTCAACTTGATAGAGAAGTCCTGTACAACCTCCTTAGAATATTTGACTAAGGCGGATAAATTTTCTGCCTCCTGCCTTCGTCAAACCAAACCCATACCAGCTTGATTTCCTTAATCTCTTGAGGATTATCTAATTGATTCAGAGTGTTTCTATGTCCCAAATCAAAGAAATCGTCCGCACCACCTGTCCTCGCGACTGCTACGATGCCTGCGGGATAGTTGTCCTCAAGCGGCAAGGGGAAATTGTCAGAGTTAAAGGAGACCCAGAACACCCAGTCAGTCGCGGTACCCTTTGCGGTAAATGTGCGATCGCTTATAACGGAGCTTGGCGCGATCGCACAAAGCGCTTAACTCAACCCCTAAAACGAATTGGGGCTAAAGGGAAAGGTCAATTCGCACCGATTAGTTGGGAGGAAGCTCTTGAGCTGATTGCAGTCAAACTCAAGACTATTCTCGATCGCAATAAAAGTGATTACCCTCCCCACACTGCCAAAGGTAATCCTATTCTGCACACCCACTACACCGGAACCTGTTCTCTAATTGCTGGTGCTTTCCCCTTACGCTTTTTCAACCGTATTGGTGCTACAGAAGTAGACCCTGATACAGTTTGCAATAAAGCAGGGCATGCAGCCTTAGAAATGATCTTTGGCGATTCCATAAACGGCTTTGACCCACGCACAGCCAAGGATGCTGCCTGCATTTTAGTCTGGGGGGCCAACCCTTCCGCTTGTGCTCCCCACGCCCACAAGCATTGGTTGCGCCAAGCTCCTGGTAAAGTAATTGTTATTGACCCAATTCGCCATCCCACTGCTGCCCAAGCAGATTTACATTTACAACCTTTTCCAGGCAGTGACGGAGCCTTAGCTTTTGCCCTACTACACGTCATTCAACGCCAAGGACTCATTAATGAGCAGTTTTTGGCTAACTATACTTTAGGCTGGGAGGAAATATTACCCCTACTGCCCCAATGTACTCCTGAATGGGGGGAAGCGGTTACAGGTGTTCGGGCTAATCTTATCGAAAAAGCTGCTAAGATTTACGCTTCCGGTCCTTCTCTACTGTGGTTAGGACAGGGATTGCAACGACAACTAACTGGCGGCAATGTCTTCCGCGCCTGTAGTCTGTTGCCTATTTTCACTGGCAATATTGGCAAGCCGGGAGCTGGCTTTCTATATCTCAACGGTACAGAAAACCGGGGTATTGATAGTGACTATATCGCCGCACCTCACCTCAATCAGGGGGAATCAGCCTCAATCTCTCACATGGATTTTGCACAACGCCTGGAAGATTCAGTTAATTCTCAAGTTCTATTTTGCTGGAATAATAATATTGTTGCCTCTAGTCCGGAGCAGAAGCGTTTACGGAAAGTGCTAGCAAGGGAAGATTTATTTACCGTTTCTGTAGAACTGTTTGCCACTGATACTACTGATTATGCCGATATCGTTCTACCAGCTGCGAGCTTCCTCGAATTCGATGACTTGGTAATTTCTTACTTCAACTATTCCATTTCCGCCCAAGTTAAAGCAACAGAACCTCCAGGGGAAGCATTACCCAATCAAGAAATCTTCCGACGATTGGCAGCCAAAATGGGATTTACTGAACCAGAATTGTTCGAGAGCGATGGGGTAATGATTACCAATCTGCTCAAACAAACTGGGACAGTCTTAAATTTTGCCAACCTCTCCAAAATTGGGACAGTAAACCATACTGCAGAGCCTGTAATTCAGTTTGCCCAACTTAAGTTTCCTACTCCTAGTGGCAAAATTGAGATTGTTGGTGAGCATTTTGAGAAAGCTGGTTTATCTAGAGCTCCCCAGCCCTTCGCTGATGCTAGACCAACTAATGGTAAATTAAGGGTTTTATCCCCGGCTTCTCCCTGGGTGATGAATAGTAGTTATGGCAACGATGCCAAAATCGGTAAGCGTTTGGGCGAAGCTGAGGTATTACTTAATCCTCAAGAAGCTCAGTTAAAGGGTTTAGAAATTGGTAATACTGTAATTTTATCTAACGATACTGGAGAATTAACTCTCAAGGTTGCTCTCTCAGAAGATGTTCCCTGTGGAGTTGCTTTAGTTTATAAAGGACGTTGGCCTAAACTTGACCCTAACTGCGCTAATGTTAATGTCCTTAATCCTGGTAAGAAAACTGATTTAGCTGAGAGTTCCTGTGTACATTCGGTAGAAGTTGAGATTACTCCTATAAATACAATTACTTCTCGTACTAAACCTAGTGCCAGAAATAATATTCTCAAAACTGCTCTTTGTCTACGCCACGTTGCTTTTGAGGATTTGGGGAGCTTTGAGCCAATTCTCAAAAGTTATGGTTATCAGGTAACTTATTTGGAAGTAGGAACTAATAATCTTAGAGCTATAGATCCCCTGGAAACTGATTTACTAGTTGTCTTGGGAGGTCCAATTGGTGTCTATGAAGTTAACAGCTATCCTTTTTTAATAGATGAAGTTGCTTTACTAGAAAAGCGACTAGCAGCAGATTTACCAACTTTAGGACTATGCCTCGGTAGCCAACTTATGGCAAAGGCGCTGGGTGCTAAAGTTTATCCCAGTGGTCGTAAAGAAATTGGTTGGTCTCCCTTAATTTTAACTGAAGCTGGTAAGCAAAGTCCAATTGCAGAGTTAGCACCAGAATTGACACCTGTACTCCACTGGCACGGTGACACCTTTGATTTACCTAAAGGGGCGATTCACCTAGCAGCAAGTAGTGAGTTTCAACAGCAAGCCTTTGCTTGGGGTAAGAATTGCTTGGGATTACAATTCCATGCGGAAGTAACGCGGCAGGGATTAGAAAATTGGTTTATTGGTCATACTGCTGAAATTAATAGTACTCCTAATTTAAGTGTTACTAAACTCCGGGCGGATACTCAAACCTGGGGTGCAACTTTAGAAAAGCAGGGTGCTGTTTTTTTCAAGCGCTGGCTAGAGAGTATAGAAGAAGGCACTCCTGATGAAAAAACTTCGCTACTTTAAGGATGTAAGTTTAAGTACCGACAAAAGTTTTTAAAAAAACTGCTCAACTTATGTCTAAAACTAGGTATGTCTACAACATACAACTCACCATCGTTATCGTCCGCTGTCCACCATTTGTCTTCTGAGTGTGCCACTACTTCAAAATAGTATGTTCCTGGTGGTAACTCTCTGAAGGCTAAGGTGTGGTTTTTGTCCAAAGTCTGATCTTCCTTACTGCCAAGAACATTGCCCAGTGTAAGTTTGCCCTGATTGGTATGGTAATGTATAGTCCCGGTAGTAGGAATGTCGGTTTGCCAAGAGATAGTTGTACCGTTCACTCGCACGCCAAACACTTTCGGAAACTTAGCCGTGCGAGCACATTCGACTGCCGCTTCTATATTTAGCTTTCCATAACCCCAGGTGTTATCAGGTAAACTTGAGATAGATACATCACGCCGTGTCGTCTGAATTAGGATTTGCTTGACCTGCTCACAAGTTAAACCTGGACGCACGCTTAGAATTAAGGCCGCAGCTCCCGTCACATGAGGTGCAGCCATGCTTGTGCCAGATTGCATTGTGTGCCATCGGATAGGAGTTTCCTCATCTGTACTTGCCTCTGAGCGGGCTGAAACAATAAATTCCCCTGGTGCAACTATTTCAGGTTTTTGCAGTCCATAACGTGTTGGTCCTCGACTACTGAAAGAAGAAATTTCGCCGCATGGATTACTATATTGTTGTGGACGAGTGACATAAGAACCAACAGTGATAACACGTTTAGCAGTTCCAGGAATCGTAATCGTACGTGTTGGATCAGCAGAGGCTTGAGTAAACTGAATCTGTTCACCATCGTCACGTCGAAACAATGCTCGCTCAATCCAGGCATCATAACGTCCTAGTTGCACTCTTTGACCATGCAGCTGCAGCATCCATTCTCCGGCTTGAATACACTTAGCTTCGCCCCGTGAAAGGATAATCGTGGTAGATTTATCACTAGTGAACTGTTCGTTATCAGTATATATAAGAATTTTATTGCCGAATAGGGTATTAAACTCTTTGTAATCGCCAGATTTAACAAATTGCAGTGGAGTATCATAACCAGGCGGTTGCACTGCGATGGTGATTTGGTCTGCGCTATTATGCCACACCTCAATGATATCTTTGTCTTTATTACCTTCCTCTCCACGCAACTTCAACTCGACTGTTTGTCCCTGAGCTATTTTTCCACCTGCATGTGTACAGTAGTGGGATTCATTGCCTGCTGACTTAACCACAACGACGTTAGGCTGTCTTAGTAGATTATCCAATCCTCTCTCAACTACTGTTTCGCCCGAATGTCCACCGCCATTCATCCCCTGACTCAGATTAATCACGACAGGGCGACCTTTAGCCTTTTCAGAAATATAGGCAAATGCTTCAAATAATCGGACTAATTTTCCCAGCGTAACATCTTTTTCTTTTTTAAAAGAAACTACAACCAAGTCAGCATCAGGTGCAATCCCCCTGAAATTACCGTCACTAGCTCGACCATTACCAGCGGCAATGCCAGCTACATGGGTGCCATGTCCATCCAAATCTAGGTGTGGTAAAATTTCTGAAGGCTGAGATACTTTCAACGCTTCATTCAATTCTTCATTAGTGTATGATTTACCGTAAGGTACTCTTTGTTGTGGGTCTATTAATTCATCCTCTTGATCCCACAACCACAGGATACGAGAAGAACCATCCTCATTGCAAAAACTTGGATGAGTGTAATCAATACCAGTATCGATAATACCAACAATTACCTCTTTCCCTCGCACAAATGGATTATGTTGGTGTACGGTATGAACTCTTGTTTCAATGGATGAAATGTCAAGCTCTGCTACCATTGGACGTGATGCTTCCACTTGAGCCACACAGTCCAATTGGTTTAGTTTTTCCAAAATATCTAATTCTACTTCACCGCTGACTATAGTGTCGTTACCCTCAATGTGAAAACGCGTCTTCATGCCGATTTCGCGCAGTTTCTCTAACGCATTTTCTCCTACACAGCGTACCAGTACTTCCACAGTTTGCAGTGATTCTAGTTTCTGAGCATCTTCAGTTAGCAGTGACTCTAGTCTCTGAACAACTTCAGTTGGTGGTAAATCAAATTTTTTAGCATATTTAGTTGCTGGTGTTCCAAATCTCTCACCAAAGTTAGCTCGCTGTGACTTTACTTTCTCACCAACTTCAAGTTTAGCATCGCGTTGGCTAAGCAAATACCGCAATCGCGGATCTATTTTTTTCACCTTCTTTAACCTTTGATAAAAATCTTACTTTTAGGGGAATACATCAAATCCTTCTTACTAGAGTTCTTGCAATCCGGATTTTTCTCCAGAAATATAGCAATCGGATTTGATTTGTAAAATGCTCCCTGAGCGATCGCTAACTTCCAAATTTGCTTATCCCTAGGAATAGCGATCGCTTCCTTTAACGTAACTATTAGTGCTTGTTAATGTCCACTAAAAACTGTCGGTCATTTAGATATGCAACCAATATTTAAATCCGCTCCTAGTCTCTGTTTACCCTAGTCTTAGTTCAGCCTTAACAGTTAAGCTCAATAATCTAGCATAGGTTTAAAAAACCTACTTGTGCCTACCTGCGTACTTAAATTTGGCTAGTGCGTATTCTAGACTTTCTAAGTTGCGTACTAAGGAGCGGTTGCTGGTGAACTGTATTACTCTGTATACATTGGCATTGATAACTCAATTTTACGAACGAACGGTAAAACTGCTACTTCTGCAAGTGTTTCAGCATCAGAAACAACACCACTGATCACATTGCCCACAGCGAAGCGGAGACGGTAACCTTTTGTTTTGAGTTCTTCTTCCTCCTTAGGTGATAGCTGTTTTTTTGTGCCAATCAATACCTCAATATCACCATCGAACTCATTATGTTCTAACTGATATCGTCCCCGGGCATTTAATTTCTGTTCTAGTGAAGTCTTCATAATCGTAGGGTTAATCCTGTATACTCCTTGTTCACTGTACTGGAAATGAGACCGCTAATTTTGTACGATGAAAGCTTTTCAGTTTTACCAAAGCCTCAATATTAGCAGATTCATTGCAGCACATAGATGGAATTCCCTGATTTGAAAAAGAACTTAAGAGGCTTTCTTGACAGCATACCGCTAGCAAGCTACAAGAAGCCCCACTCCATAGGTGCTATTTAGAGACAAGACTTCTATCTTGTCTTGAGCTATCCTAGATTTAGGTTAGCTCTTAAAGAGTACGCAGGGTAATGGGTGCTTTGGTCAGATAGTTCGTACGCAAACGCAAAATTAGAGTACGCACTAGCCAAATTTAAGTACGCAAGTACGCATAAGTAGGTAGGTAAAAATAAACCAAAGCTATGTCAACCAATATAAAGGCAATTTTAGCATCTTGTTCTTCTGCCTGACCTTAACAACAAATATTAATATTAGTGCCACCTACTTATCAAATCTATTTGATTCCAGAAATCATGAATTATCAGCGTATCAATCAAACCCTTGAAAATCTCAAGCAGGATGCACCTCGCCGAGCAGAAGTATTACAGAGGGTTTTGAGTGGACAAACTGATGAAGAGATTGCTAGGGACATGAAGATTCATGAAGGAACTGTCCGCAAGCAAATCTCGATAATCTACGAAAATTTTGGTCTCAACGATGTATTGCCAGGTGAGTCAAGGCAAAAACGCAGTGAACTAGCTGAACTCTTTGCCAAGCATAAGCCTGAGCTTGCACAGCCAATCAACCAAACTCTAAGAATTAATCCTCCTAGGGGAATTATACCACTTGATTCACCACTATATGTGGAACGGGAAGTGGATGAATACTTAAGGCATATCCTTAGCTCTCATACAGACAAGTCTCCACTTTTCATCCAGATTCAAGGTGCTAAAGGTATAGGCAAGTCAAGCCTTTTAATTCGCTTGCATCATTTTCTTGAGGTTGAGCAAAAACAAATTGTTGGACGAATAGATTTGGGAATAAAAGGCTTTACATCAGACATTCTTGGCAATCAAAAAAACCTTCTATATCAGTTTACATATGCTGTAGCACAAAAAATTAAGAAAGCTTTGGGAAAACCTGAAATTCCAGACCTTAGAAACTACTGGAGAGATGACATAGCAGACAGTTTTAACTGCACAAACTACTTGCATGAACATGTATTTTCAAGGATTAGTCAGCCTAAGACTCTCCTGATAGATAACATTGACGCTGTTTTAGATCATGAGCAAACTCAGCAGCATTTTCTCGATTTATTTATGTCTTGGTATGAACAAAAAATGAAGCTTGTCAGTCAAGAAGAAATTGTCTGGCCTCATATTGTTATTGTTTACTCTGCTGAAGCAGCAGGTAAAATATCCAAACTTAAACCATTACAGAATTTGGGTATTATTTTAGAATTGCCAGAATTTACCGAAGGTCAAATTATAGAACTAGCCAATAAATACGGCCTAGATTGGGGAAAAAAACTCGCCCAGCGTATTAAAAAAACACAAATAACAAATGGTCATCCAGGACGAATTAATAAAATAATCAAAAAAATTCTAGAATATAGAGAGAATACAAACCTTTATTTGTCAAGCCATAAAGAAAGTCAAGACTTAATTGCTAATGTCAACAAAAAAAATGAAGAATTACCTATTATAGATGCATCTTTATTACATATCTTTAAAGAAGAGAAGGAAGATAAACCTGAAGAAATAATAGAAGGAGAATTGATAGAAGAATCTTCATTAAACCTAAAAAAAGAAGAAAAAAAAGACAAATATGAAGGAGTTATAGAGGCAGACTTTGCAACAAAATCTTCAACTAACGAAAACAACTTAAGTAACATCAAACAGGAGGATGAGATGCCCAGTGCCAAAATTTATAATCGTGATGTCTTTATCCTAGTTGATCAAAGTGCAACTATGGATGATAAAGATCAGGGAAGTGATAAAACCAGATGGGAACTTCTTGGAGAAATGCTACAAGGGGATGTCAGAAAGCTCCTGATGGAAAAAAACAAAAGAAGGATTTGTGAAGAGATTACCCTTTATCTTTTTAGCCGTAAAAAAGTAGGTCTTAAGTTCAAAGTTACTCCAAGCAATAATAATATTAAAAGAAATATTTTTGATGAAAATTTACCAGATTCTAATACTTTCATATGCCTTACTTTTAAGGAATGCGTAGATACATGGTTTAAAGAAAGAGAGAAGGAAACCAAAGAAAAGGAAAAAAAAGCATTTATACTCATCTATACTGATGGTATGCTTGATGACAGACCTCAATTTGAAAAGTTGATTACTGAAACTTGTCGTAAATTGGACAACCAAGACGAAATCAAGATTGTGATGATTGGGATTGGGGATGAGGTTAGAAACAATCCAGAGCCTTTTTTAGATCTTGACTTCAATCTCCAAAAGCATAATAAAGATAGACACGGAAATCCTTGTGACATTTTTGTCTTTGACTTAGCTGATGAAATGGATGGCATAATCGAGTTGCTAAGTCGCCAATTTGAAGGGGATTCAGCTGATTCTGATAAAGTACCAGAATGGGTCAAAGAAAACCATGAAGATTGGTATCAAAGATATCAGAAAGAAATGGGTTTAGAATAATAATTTAACTTAACTGAACAACGAGCAGACTCGATTACCTGTGGCTTAAAAATTGCTGGTTTCTTGTATAAGGATGCCTTCATTCTGAAAGCTTTTTGATGCTTGGAGATGATACTGGCCACGAGACATCGAAGGTGATTCTGAAAGCTCAATGTGGGCATATCTTATGCCTTGTCCAGATTCGATATCTCCATTAACGAAGATTCAACAATAGTCTTATAAGGGTTTTTGGTTAATTATTGGAATGGTTCAAGCTAATTTTTCGCTATGGGGTTCAAGTACTTTCAATACTTCCTATGACACTTTTGTAATCACTCACGGTTACCAAAGTAGCAGCAGTGCTGATTGGGTTACTGACATGGCCCAAGCAATTAAATCACTAGATTCCACCTCTAATATCATCCTCACCGATTGGTCAGATGCTGCTGACACTTTCTACTATCCCAGTGCTGTAGACGATACCATCGATGTGGGAAACCAACTGGGTAATTTTTTGAGGGATGTAGGAGCTAACCCCAATACCACCCAGCTCATTGGTCATAGCTTAGGTGCTCACATTAGTGGTATTGCTGCTGATGTCTATCAAGATATTACTGGAGCAGAAATTGAACTCATTGTCGGTTTAGATCCTGCTGGCCCTGAATATGAAGACGGCTTATTTACCTCTGGCGCACCCACTTCCGAGAGGCTTGATGCCAATGATGCTGATCAAGTCGTGGTTCTTCATACTAGTGAAACTTTTGGTTACGATGACCGATTGGGTGATTTAGACTTATATCTCAATTGGGATGATTTTAACCAACCAGGAGAGTGGAATGCCGTTGGTAATCATAGTTATGCTCATCAAGTCTACACCGAACTCTTGGAAGGGTATGGTCATGTTCAAAACAATGGTCTTCTCGGTAGTGTTTTAGACTACGAGGATCTCTTCTCTTATACTGGTATCGCCTTTGTTGATACCACTACTAATCCTATCTTTGTAGGTTGACACTCCACCTTTTTCTAAAAGGGAGATTCTTAGCTCATCCATAGAACTTACCTGAAGGGGTTTCCCCGGGTGAACGAAAAAAAGGGTGGGGGAACAAGTAAGCAGACGCTCCAGACGCTCCAGACGCTCCAGACGCTCCAGACGCGGAGAATTAAAATTCCAACCAAAATTTCGCTCACCCGTTCCGATGTCCCTAAGCGTGACTTCCCGCATGCCCTGCGGTACCTTGATAAGGGTGTAGGGTGTAGGAGGTGTAGCAAGGACGGCAAAAATCTCCCCTCTGTAAGCTGTTTGTACTGCCAGTTTTTGCCGACTACTTTTGCCTCAAGTACTAACATTGAAAAATCAAGGTTTCAAGATGGTTTTGCGTAAGTCCTATTACTAATCTCCCAACTCAACCTGAACTTTCACTCTCTCCGAATCACCACGATCACCGGAATTGGGAAATAATTCCAGGGGATCGCCAGAATTAAGGGTATCTCCAATAACTAGCTCTAGTTTTTCATTTAGTAGAAAACCAGAGTCAGATTTCCCACCAACAGCCTCTGCACCCTCTGGATTATTTTGAGTATTTAAAGATGTTTCCGAGAAAAAAGTTAGAGAATCATTAATCGTGCGACCTTCAACAGTACGAAGAGATTCACCAGACAAAGTTACTGAACCATCCTCTGAAGGAGAAGGCACAGGCGCTTGACTATGAGCAATAGATGCCGATCCTGCAAAAAACGCTCCAATTCCTAACAGAGCTAGTATTTTACGTATCATGATAGATTTTCCCCAGATTTTAAATTGTTAAAAACTCGATTTATCCTCTATCTCTTATGCTAGATCAAATTGACACTCCCATCACTAAAAGCGAGGGATTCTTAGGTCGTGGGGATTCCAACGAATTTACCCTCACTAAGCATCTTGACCGTATGCCCTACGGCTGCAAGTCCGCGTATCGCGACTACTTGAGCGGCTGCCACGTCTCTATCTGTGGTGTAGCCGCAATTACTGCATGAGTGGACACGCTCAGCTAACGTTTTCTTCCCCGTTTCTGTTAAACAATTGGGGCAGATCTGAGAAGTCTTTTTGGCGTCTACCTTTTGAAAGAATACACCACGCTTCAAACAACATTGGGAGAGTATTTGTAGAAACTGACCCCAACCAGCATCTAGGCAATGTTTAGCCAACATGCCTTTGGTTAGTCCTTTCAGGTTTAAGTCTTCTGCAAATATCATTCCTGCCTGTACACAAAGGCTATGGGCTAATTCCCAATGGTAGTTTTTGCGGATATTCCCAATTCGCTCATACAGCTTACTTACTTTGTAT
>JAAHGS010000095.1 GCA_010692645.1 Symploca sp. SIO2E9 | reverse complement strand
GCGGAATGCTATATTTTTTGGGGGGGGGGGGGGGGGGGGATGGGGGGGGGGGGGGGGGGGGGAGGGGGGGGGGGGGAGAGGGGGAGATGGGGAGGGGGGGAGAGGGGGAGATGGGGGGATGGGGAGATGGATCTGTTTTGATCGAATAGGGGGTATCATAGATCGAGATTTAGTATGAGTCATGAAATTTTCAAGATTTATCGAGAACTGATTGAGTAAATTGATGCAGCAAATCCAGACGAAAATTACTAAGTAAATTTTTTAAAGCTTCAGCTAGAATAACCTGTTCCTCTGGAATTTGCTCAATTAATTCTAAAATCAGTGTTTCATCAAGTGTCAAAGCCGCATGATTTAGCTTTTTAACCCAACTGCAGGGCATTTTAGCTAACTCTTCTAAGAAGAATGAATCCGATTGTTGGTAAGTATAATTTAATTTTTCCATATCCAGTTTCGATGGAGGTAAATTAGTTACCGGCTGCGGAGATTGGTGGATGGCTTCCAATGAATTTCTCGATTCGAATTGGAGAGCAAATTTAAAAACTGTACCCTTGCCAACCACACTACTGAGAGTAATCTCTCCCCCCATTAATTCCACATAACTCCTGGTAATTGATAAGCCTAAACCAGTTCCTTGATCAGCTTGTTTACCGGTTTTGGTTTGCACAAAATCATCAAATAAAGAATCAGTTTCTGTCGGACCAATACCAGAACCAGTATCTTCCACTTCAAATAGCAACTGACAAGAGGGAACATTAGCCTTTTCCTGGCACAATAACTCCAATTCTACGCGCAGCGTCACACTACCTACTTGAGTAAACTTAATGGCATTTGAGAGGAGATTAATCAAACAGACTCGCAATTTTTTTGCATCTGCTTTGATGTATTGGGGAACATCAGGATTAATCTCAAATACTAGCTTTAAATTCTTATTGATAGCTTCTATCTTCAACATCTGTTCGAGACTATCAAGCAGACTATACAGATTGAAACTGCTTTCATCAAGGGACATCATGCCCGCCTCGATTTTAGATAAATCCAAGATATCATTAATTAATTGGAGTAGATGTTCACCACTGCTGTTAATGATGCCTAGATATTCCTGATGTTCGGTGCTAAGCTCAGAACTGTGGATCATAATTTGGGTAAACCCCAAAATGGCATTGAGGGGGGTTCGCAGTTCGTGACTCATCTTTGCTAGGAATTGAGTTTTTGCATGGGAGGCAGCTTCAGCTTGGATTTTCTCTTGCTTGATCCTAACTTTTTGGAGGGCTAATTCTAAGTGCTGTTGCTGTAGCTTGCGAATTTGCCCTGCCGTGCTCAAAATTGCTGAGCCACTCAAAGCTACTAGCGGGGGAATTAATGGAATCCACCAACCTGCTAGAAAGGCGACATAGCTAACAGTGACGAGAATACCCCCACTAAGGAAAATGTAAATACCTAAAACTATTAACCTGGCAGTAATCCTCTTTCTACGCCGATCAATTTCTAGTAATTCCCAATGTACAGTAGCACCCATACCTGACCAAAGCAAAATCCATAACCACTCACCAGGTTCACTCCAAACGCGAATTGGGTTTCTGCCCTCAATCGCAGCGCTTAAAATTTGGCTAGCAGCATTGGCGTGAATCACGACGCCTGGGGTAGGCTGGGGCGTGTTGACTAGAGGACTACTGTAGGGCGTATAAAATAAATCATTAAGGCTTTCTGCTGTGCTACCGATGAAGATCAAGCGATTGTGAATTAACTCTGGATCCACCTGATTTTCTAACACTTGCCTCAGCGATACAGTGCGGAAAGCATCTTGTTGTCCAAGGTAGTTCAATAATATCTGATAGCCACCACTGTTGGTGCGAACATATCCACCATCATTCCCTGTAAAGGGGGTAAAAATTGTCTTACCTAAGCGATAATGTTTCTTGTTATTATCAACTAATTCAAGCTTGATCTCACGTTCTTTAAGATAATTTAGAGCTAAATGTATGCCTAGGTTATATCTGATTTGATTATCTTGATTCTGATGAGAAATTAAGCTACGACGAACTTTGCCATCAGCATCTATTAACAAATCGGTCAAACCCACCTGGTGTTTTTCATTCAAAATCGAAGGAGGAGCTATTCGTCTGTCAACTGCTTTTTCTACTCCCACTAAGTTGGGGGTAGATTTCATCACTTCTACCCATAATTGGTGTCCTGGTTCTACAGTTAAATCACGGTAAAAATCTAAACCAATCGCCGCAGGTTGATGTTGGTTGAGGGTTTTAATTAATTGTGCTAATGTTCCATCGGGAATTGGCCATTGTCCCACATAGTTAATATCTGACTCATCAACTGCTACAATTAGAATACGCTCATCAATGGGTTCTTGTGGACGCAGGCGAAAAAACTGGTCGTAGGCAGCCCACTCTAGAAGCTGGAAAGTTCCAGTTAATTTAACTCCAATTACTAATCCCGCCATCACTGGAGCAGTAATTACTACATGCTTCCAGCCCCTTATAAAATCTCTGAATTTTGACCGCATTAATTTTTATTGAATATCGGGGATAAGTAAAATACCTGTATAAATGAACCCTCAAAATTGACAAGCTGAGAAAATTAAAGAAGTGGTTCAGCAGCAATCTCTTCCAATCCTACTGAGTTTAATAACTGTAGCCAATTATCAGTGATAACTTGGTCATCTGGTCTAGTTTTTCGGAGCTGGGCAAGAATGACTAGAGATTCATACCAAATACCTGCTTGCCCGTAGGAGGAAGCTTGTTGTAGAAGGTTATTATTATCTAGCTGACTACTCAGGGCTGAATTTATGGCAACACGCCGAACCTTTCCACTGGCAAAGGGAATATCAGTTTGGGCTAGTTGACAAATTAATGCTACAGACCACTGATAGGTTTTGCCAAGTTCTAGAGGAGGTTGTTCTTCAGGAAGGCTGATGCTGACAATACCCCCAGTCTTCACAATTGGCAATGTAGTCTGATAAACTCCACGGTTATTTTCATCCCTCAAAGTAAAATGAACTCTTGGAGCAGAAGTTTTAGGCAAATAAACTAAGAAGGTGGGATGAGTGGCAACGGTTAATCCCTGGTTGGAAGCTGGGAGCAAGACTCTCAGAGGCGGGCGATAAGCTTGATCCTGACTGCATTTAATTTCGGCGCGGGATGCTCCTCCTCTTGTATTGTCAACTTTGTCTCCGTTGGGAGGCAAAAATTGAACAATGGGAGTAATTTGGATGTAGTCATAATTGCCCCTGAAAGTTATTTCTGATTGAGCTCTAACCTGGGTTAATAGACCGGAAAAAACTGTCATGGCAAGAGATAGAGCACTTAAACCGAGAGTCATAGGTTTGGTTATCTTGAACTTTGCAATTCTCATCAACTATCTCCATTCAATAGGCGATCGCTAACATGGTTCGGGCTACCTATCAGGTACAAACAGGAGCAAGAAATCAATTTGCCTTTTTCATTTAAACTTGCTATCTGAGGCTAAGCAAACTTTCCATAGTTATATTTATAACAAGTTGCTTTTTAAGAGCTAATTCTTATATTAAGTAGTCGGACATAAATTTTTGTCGCTGTATTAAGAAATATTACTTATACTCAAACCCTTACTGTTCCCTCCTCTTCACAGGTAACTTTAATTGTGTCCGACTATTTATCCATGCCCCATGCTCATCATGCAAGTTGGTATTAATTTTTTACCACTATAACCAGTTTCCTACAAGCACGAAAGGTGCCCAATAAAAAGGGTGTTGGTACTGAGGTTGCTTTAAGAGTTCAAGTTGAGCATTGCGCAGTGCCTTAGCTTTTGTTATCTCCTGCTCTTGGGCTAGTTGCTGGTAAAATTTAACCATCAAACCAGCAGTAGATTCGTCTTTCACCTGCCAAAGAGTAGCAAGGGTACTACGTGCACCAGAACGTACAGCCAATCCTGCTAATCCCAAAGCTGCTTTTTTATCCCCCGTGGCAGTTTGGCAAGCACTGAGAACCAGTAATTCAATCGGATTATTAACATCTTGTTGTTTAGCCCACAGTAATTCATTTAAATCGTCAAGGTTGAGACGACCATCCCAAGTTACCAGAAAAGTCTCTTGAGCGTTCGAGCTAAACTGACCATGAGTAGCTAGATGAATGATGGGAAAAGGCAACTTATTAATCTGCTTTTTCAATTGGTCTGAGGTAAAGTTTTGATTAAGTAGGATCGAAGCCTGAAAGTTAGAAGCAATTTGATTTACTTCATTCTCTACCGCTGGCAGAGCGGCAAAACCTTGACGAGATTCACTCAGTCCAGCAGTTAATGCTTTGAGAGATTTATTTGGTAAAGATTTAGGCTCTAAAAGTTGTAGTCCTGGAGTGAGGGCAATACTATATTTTTCAATTAAATAATGTTGACCATCATAGAGAGCTGCCATCGGTAAGCTGCGCAGAAGACCATCAAGCACAAAAACCAAAGTTTCTACATCATTTTCCAGTAATTTGGCTTCTGCAGGTCTGAGCAACCAATCATAAATTTGTTGGGAGAGGCGCAAACGATCTTCGTCAAAGAAATGAGGATTTAAGTATAATCTGAGTTGCTCGATCACAGTTTCAATTTCAGTCTGAGCTAGTTGAGTTTGGTAGTGGAATAGAGGTTGTCCAGGAGTAGAAACAATTACTACCAAACTATCTGGCAGTATAATTGGATAGATGACTGCAGCTTTGAGGTCTACTTCGTCAATTTGTTGCGCTAAGGGCTGTAAACAGGCTTGCTGAAAAAAGTTTTCTAGTTCAGCAAGCTGTAGGGCTTCAATCAGTTGGCGAGCTCGTTGAAGATTGGTTTGATTGGGATCTGATTGTAATAGCAATGCCACTAACTCCCGGTAAACTGGTTCGACAGTTTCTGTGAATGAAAATTGAACATCGGAATTGAGAACAACTAATTCCTGGCGTAGGGATTGCAGGTTAGCCACAGCGTGACTGTAGGCGGTAATCGCTTCTGAGGTTTTGCCCTGCTGTTGAAGAATTCGCCCCAGTTGCCACTGCCACTGGTAAGCTATATCTGGGGCATTACTCCCCACAGCAATTAGCAGGGCTTGTTGAGTTAATGACTTTGCCTCTTGCCATTGTCTACAGCTTTCATACAAATGTCCCAATTGACCTAAAGCATAGGTTTCGGCACGCAAATCTGACAACATTCTCGCCTGAGAAACAGCCCTCGCCAAAATTTGAGCAAGCTCTTGAGAATTGATGCCAAGTTGCTCTCTAACAGCTAAATATCTCCCCCTCTCCCCCTCTCCCCCTCTCCCCCTCTCTTCCTCTGCCCATCTCCTAATCTTAATTAGACTAGCGGCAAAATTCACCTGGGCATAAACTGCTTCCCTACTCGGGGAAAGCTTGACGAGGTTAGACTTAATTTGGGGTAACAAGGCTAGAATTTGACTCCACTTCCCTGGTTCCCCAGAACAAGGGTTAATTGTAGAGGAACAACTTTTGTTGATAATTTTGAGTAATAGGCTCAGTTGATGGAGTTGGGCTTGGGTGCTAGTTAAGACATCAGTTGTTGCTGCTGCCTGTTGATAGCGTGTTAATGCCGCCTCTGTCTTTTGGAAGGCAGCAAGAGTTTTTCCTAAAGCCATGAGAGTAGCAGTCTTCTCTCTGGCAAAGACTGGGTTTGTCGCCTCTAGTCCCTCGACAATTGCTAAACTTTGCTCTAAACTTGCCTGTGATTGACTCAAGTCTCCCACTGCTTGTAGAGCAACTCCTAATATTCTCAAGCCAGTTGCTTTAATTGCGGCATCAGGTTGGGATTGGAGTTGAGTACGTGAGGCATCTAAAACTTGTTGCGATCGCCGATAGCGTCCTAAACTTTGTAGTGCTTTGGCTTGATTAATTTGACTGCCTAGAAAGCCGCTGACATCTCCGACAGACTCGTAGATTATCCCTGCTTGTTGCCAGGTAGCGAGCGCCTCTTCAGTTTGTCCTAGTGCCAGTTGAATGTTGCCTTGGATATTGAGAGAGTGAGCTAGTATTTGTTTTCCCTCTTGGTTTAAGCTTTCAGCAGTTTTTAAGAGATTCAAGCCTTGATTAATCGTGCTTTGGGCTAGTTCCAATTCTCCCAAATTTAATTTAGCCAAGGATAAATAATTAAGCGATCGCGCTTGTCCTAACCAATCTTTTTGTTGCTTATAACTTTGAACTGCTTGTTGCCAAACTCGATGGGCCTCAGTAAAATTTCCCTCGGCAAAAAGTTTTTTCCCTCGCTGCAACAAACTGTAAGCATCAGCACTATTTTTAGAGTTGATAACTTCTTGCTTACTAAGAAGTCTCTGGGTAGATGAAAATTCTGTTTCGACTTTCGCACTAGCCAATAATTCCTCAGGCTGAGGCAAGTCAAAGTGTGATTGGTGAGCCAAGCCTGGAGAAATTGTAATCACTAAAAAGCATGTCAGCAATCCTATGCCGACACAAACACGACCATAATCTAACCTCAAAAAACTAGCTATAGGCATACTAATAGCATTTGGGCTTGCTGATTATTAACATAGTGTCAGTCAGTCATCACAGTAATTTACAATTACCAGCAAGATTGCACAAGCTCTAGCTGCTACCTTTTGAGGGCTTTGATTAAGCTTAATGTTAGTCTAGCACTTGATAAAACAGTTAGTTTTTTTCTACCTAAAATTTTAATAAAAATTATCCCCAAAAAATTTCCATTTAGTAAATTAATTAATTCTAAATCCAGGATGATGCTGACATTAACCTTCCCAATTTCAGGTCTTAGCAAATGAATCGTAAACTCCTCCTCTGCTGTGTTGTTACTTGCACCCTATTAGCAATTGCTAAACAGTCTGGGAATGCCCAAATCCTAGGCGATGACAGCTTACCAATCAATTCCAATATTAACCAGGAAGGCAATACCTTTGTAATTGAAGGTGGCACAACTGCTGGCGGTAATCTGTTTCATAGCTTTCAAGAATTTTCAGTACCCACAGATACAGAAGCCTTTTTTAACAATGCCCTGACTATCGACAATATTATTAGCCGCGTTACTGGAGGTCAAATTTCCAATATTGATGGTTTAATCCGTGCCAACGGTACAGCCAACCTATTTTTCATTAATCCCAATGGCATTGTGTTTGGAGAAAATGCCAGATTAGATCTTGGTGGCTCGTTTCTAGGCAGTACTGCCGAGAGTGTACTCTTTACAGATGGTGGCTTTTTCAGTGCCAGCGAACCCAACGCACCACCCTTGCTAACCATAAATGTTCCCATTGGCTTGCAGTTGGGGCAAAATCCTGGTGCGATTAGGGTAGAAGGCACAGAAACTATTAGTTTAGAAGTAAAACCGGGTCATACCCTAGCTCTGCTGGGGGGAGATGTTACCTTAACAGGAGGTACTATTACTGCCTCTTCAGGAAGAGTTGAAATTGGCAGCGTTGCTAAGGCTCAAATCAGCCTTACCCCAACCGAAGCAGGTTTTGCCTTGGGATATGAGGGCGTCGATAATTTTCAAGACATTCAACTATCCCAGAAGTCAGCAATCAACGCTAGTGGAGAAGGTGGCGGCGAGATTCAGCTTCAAGGGCGACAAGTTTTAGTTAGCGATGGCTCACAGGTGTTGACGATTACTGAAGGTTCCCAACCAGGAGGCAACTTGAGAGTAAACGCCACCGAGTTAGTGGCAGTGAGTGGTACCTCAGCAGATGGTAAAGTAATTAGCAGTTTGCAGGCTGATACTATAGGTACTGGAGCTGGTGGAGACTTATTTATTACCACAGGGCAGTTGCAAGTCTGGGACAGAGCATTGGTATCGGCAACAACCTTTGGTGAAGGACCAGGGGGAGATTTGACAATTAGTGCTTCCGAGTCGGTGGAACTAAGTGGCTCTGGATTTGAAAATTTACAGCAGAATATCTTACTACGTGGTATCTTTGGCATCTTGAAAATCTCTGATGCAGAAAGTGGTTTACTGGCAGCCGCAGCAGGAACAGGTTCAGCTGGTAAATTAACTATTGATACAACTCAGTTAACACTTCAAGATGGTGCGCTTATATCTACGACAACAGGAGGGGCAGGAGCAGGAGGCAATATAGTTGTCAGAGCCTCTGAATCTATAGAAATTGCTGGTTCTTTATTTTTAACTGGAACTTTGCAGGGGACAACAGGAGTTGCAGGAAACCTCAATATTGATACACAGCAGTTAATAGTGCGAGATGGGGGACTCCTGCAAACCTTTACTTTTGGTCAAGGAGCAGGGGGAAATTTGTTAGTCAATGCCTCCGAATCTGTAGAATTGCTGAGGACTCCAGTAGGATCACTGGTTCCTACTGGTATCTTCGCCAACAGCATTTTTGGTACTGGTGCAGGCGGCGATATTGAGGTGAATACAGGCAGGATGATTATGCAAGGGGGGGCGCAAGTGGGAAATCAGACTGGGGCGCTCTTGGGAAGCGAAATCATCCCCTTGGGAGGGCCAGCAGGAAATATAGTCTTGAATGTCGCCGATTTTATAGAAATATCTGGCTTATCCCCTGATGGTAGATTTGGTAGTGGTCCTGGCACAAGCAGCTTTAGTGGCTCCCCGGCAGGAGATGTGACTATTTCTACTGGGAATTTGACGATTCGTGGTGGTGCAAATATCTCAACCACCACTTTCAGTGCTGGGCAAGGGGGAATGCTGACGGTTAATGTCTCTGAGACTCTAGAATTGATTGGAACTGGAATTATTAACAGACAAGGAGTACCTGTAGAGGTTTCTAGTCGTTTAGTATCTTCCTCTGAACGTGAAGATTTTCCTAATCTTCAAGCTAGTGGTAATGCCGGCATTCTCAGAGTTAATGCTGGCGAGTTGATTATCCGGGATGGGGCGGCAATTGACGTCAATAGTCTTGGTTCCGGGAATGCTGGTAGCCTAGAAGTCACTGCCGATTCGCTCCGATTGGATCATGGCGCTACCCTTAATGCTGCCACTGCTAGGGGTGAAGGTGGTGATATAAGGCTACAAACACAAGATTTGTTGTTACTTGGTGGTAGCAAAATCACCACTAATGCAGGTAATACCGATGGTGGCAATATTATTATTGACACAAATACTTTGACTGCTCTAGAAAATAGCGACATTACAGCTAATGCTAAACAGGGCAGAGGGGGGCGAGTGAGCATTTCAGCTCAAGGTATCTTTGGCACTGAGTTTAGGGAACAACCAACTCCAGAGAGTGATATTACTGCTACCTCTGAGCTTGGTATTGAATTTAACGGTATTGTGGAACTAAATACTCCCGATATTGAACCTAATTCTGGGTTAGTGGAGTTGCCTAGCGATATCACTGATCAAAGTAACCAAATCGCTGCTGCTTGTCCTGCCGATAAGGGCAATACATTTGTCGTGGCTGGACAAGGTGGTTTACCTCCCAATCCCACTCAAACTCTACAAACTCAGCAGGCTTGGCAAGATTGGCGATTTTTAGATAACCAAGAAAATAGCCCTTCCCCTCTAGTCGAGACACAGCAGCAAAATGCTGAGGTGAGAATTTCACCTCGGCAGATTGCTATCGTTGAGGCGACTAGCTGGATTGTTAATAACTCAGGTCAAGTGGAGTTAGTAGCACAGCTTCCTAATGCTACTGCTAGGGGTTCCTGGCATCAACCTGCTGGCTGCGGAGATTTTTGAGTTACTTTTGAGAAGGATCATGTTTGGTGTGTGAAAGACATTGTTTGACTATTTTGAGCTGCTGAGGGGCAATTTTCTTAAAAACAGTGACTCTCGTGAAGGCAAAAACTCTCGCCCTCGTTTGGATGGTTGGTCGTTAGATGAACGCAATCCTGAAGCAATTAAAGCTTGGATACCCATTGCCGAATGGTTCTACCGCTACTATTTTCGAGTACAAACTGACGGCTGGCATCACATGCCGGCTCAGGGAAAAGTGCTAATTGTCGGTTCCCATAATGGAGGTTATGCCTCACCGGATACCTCAATGTTCATGTATGATTGGTACCGTCATTTTGGCTACGAGCGTCCCGCTTACGGACTCATGCATCCACTGGCTTGGCAATTTACCGGCATTTCTCGACTAGCATCACAGGTAGGGGCAATTATAGCTCATCCGAAAGTAGCGATCGCAGCTCTACAGAGAGACGCAGCAGTACTTGTCTATCCAGGAGGGGCTCAAGATATGTTCCGCCCCCACAGCCAACGGCATCTAATTAACTTGGCAGGGCGCAAGGGATTCATTAAACTGGCGCTGCGGGAAGAGGTACCAATTGTGCCAATTATTGCTCATGGTGCCCACGATACCTTAATTGTGCTCACAGATATTTACGAACAGGTGCAGCAGCTTAAAGCCTGGGGCTTGCCTTTGTCACTAGAACCTGATATAGGAGTATTTCCAATTCTCTTGGGATTGCCTTGGGGAATAGGAATTGGACCGACGATGAATATTCCTATACCTGTGCAAATTCATACCCGTGTCTGTGCACCAATTATATTTGAACGCTATGGGCGGGCAGCAGCAAGCGATCGCAAATATGTTGATGCTTGTTATGAACAGGTTCGTGTCCAGATGCAATTGGCATTAGATAGTTTAATTCAAGAAGTGCAGTGAGGATGGTTCATTGTTCATTGTTCATAATTGATTGTGTAGAGTGATAATCTAATACTTTCTAATGTATGAAAATACTGCTATGACTAGTACTATTGCCTTGCAACCAGTAGAAATTATCCACCTATCAGGTATCAGTTGGCAAACCTATGAAACCTTACTTCAAGAACTAAATGATAGTCGCCGTCTGCGACTGACATATAACCAAGGGAATCTCGAAATTGTGACTCCATCACCAGAACATGAACGTTACAAAGAAGTAATGGGTCGATTTGTCGAAACTCTTGCTGAAGAACTAGAAGTTAGAATTGATCCCCTTGGTTCCACGACTTTCAAACTTTCAAAACTTAGTGGAGTTGAACCAGATAAATGTTTTTACATTACCAATCTGAACGCAGTTAAGGGTAAAAAGAGAATCAACCTACAACAGGACCCGCCACCGGATTTAGTGGTAGAAATTGATATTACCAGCAGTTCAGAAAATCGCCTGCCAATCTACGCGGATATGGGTGTGCCGGAAATCTGGCGTTATGATGGGAACTCTTTCACTATCAATGTTCTCCAAAATCAACAATATGTAACTGTTGAGCAGAGTTTAGCTTTTCCCAAGCTACCACTTCCAGAAATTTCCGGATTTTTACAACAGGTTAATCAACAAGATTACTTAGAACTAGTACGAGAATTTCGTAACTGGGTGAGACATCAAATTAAATTAAATAAAATCAAATAACAATTCTGCAAGTTTTCTAATGCCTTTGAAGATGCACAGGAAGAGCTAAACATACTTCTTTAATAACAACTCTAATTTTTTCTTTGTCGCTGCTGGCATTTGATCCGAAGGTGTTAAAACCGCATACTTCAGAGCTGAATGAGCTTCAGATTGAGGTGGATTTTTACTCAAACGCTTGACTGTTTCTGTAATTACTTTCTGAGCGTTGACGGCATTGCGCTGTAAATTAGCAATGATCATCTCTACAGTAACGCTGTCATGGTCAGGATGCCAGCAATCGTAATCTGTAACTAGCGCTAAAGTAGCATAGGCGATTTCTGCTTCTCGTGCTAGTTTGGCTTCAGGCAAATTAGTCATTCCAATTACTGCGGCTCCCCAACTACGGTAGAGATTTGATTCTGCCTTAGTTGAGAAGGCAGGGCCTTCCATGCATACATAGGTCCCACCGCGATGCAGTCTCACCTCAGGTAAGTCTAAACTGGCAACTGCATCCGCCAAAACCCCTGCTAATTGGTTGCAAACTGGATCAGCAAAGGCAATATGAGCCACAATTCCTTCCCCAAAAAAAGTAGAAATCCGATGTTTCGTGCGGTCAATAAACTGATCTGGCACTACCATATCTAAAGGTTTAGCTGCTTCTTTGAGGGAACCCACTGCTGAAGCCGAAATTAAATACTCTACACCCAACTGCTTCATAGCGTAGATATTTGCCCGGTATGGTAACTCAGAGGGTAAAAGATGGTGATTTTGACCGTGACGAGCGAGAAAGGCAACAGTTGTCCCTTCTAAGGTTCCCACAATCAAAGCATTAGAGGGCGCACCAAAGGGCGTCTCAATTTCAAGCTCTTGGACGTCTTTGAGGGCATCCATTTTATAAAGTCCGCTGCCACCGATAATCCCAATCTTTGCCTGAGCCATTTTTTGCCCTTTACCTTCTTTGCTGCAACGCTCAGTTATTGTATCAACTATCACCTAGGAATTGTAGCAGTTTTCAATTTGTTGAAAGGAGATGGGGGGAGGGGGAGATGGGGATGCATCCAAGGCTATGCGGTAGCAGGAGTCTCTGACGAGCCCACACTGTAATCTTTGATTCAGTGTGGAATTATGTCACCTAATTGCTATGACAAATCTACATTTTCAAGATATTATAGCATTTAGTATTTGCTGGAAAATCACAGGTAACTCAGACCTATGAGTAAGCGCGACAATCCGCTTGTACTGACTTTGGCTCTGTTAATTACTATTGGTGTCATCGGGGGCTCTCTGTGGTTACTGCTCAGGAGGACATCAAAGCTAATTACTGGTGTACCAGAGCAGTCTGGAACTAGTAAATTGACCCTTTTGGGAGATACCTTCAGTGGCTATAGCACTTTTCGCAGCAACGAGTTTCAGAAAGCACTCAAAGAAGTTGGTATTAACCTAACTTATCAAGATGAATTTGATCAGCAAAAACGGACCCAACTTCTAAACCAAAGAAAAGCTGATTTATTTGTAACAACCCTAGATCAGTTTCTCAAACACAAGCCGCAAGGTAAAATTGTTGGGTTGATTGACCGCACTGTGGGAGCAGATGCAGTTGTTTTGAATACGAAGAAGTATCCTAATCTCAATTCACTTCTAGATTTAAGCCAACTAATAAAACAACAGCGAAAGCAGGGCAAGAAGTTAAGTATTGCTTTTGCTGGTGACACTCCCAGTGAATATTTGGCTTTGGTTCTAAGTACCAAGTTCGAGGCATTTAACCTCTCAGATTTTGAAATTAAAGAAGTAGCAGATGCTTCAGAAGCTTGGCAGATGTTACAGGATAATCAAAAAAATGTGGCAGTTGCAGTACTTTGGGAACCCTTTGTCACCCAGGCACAGCAAAATGGTTACACAGTAGTTTTATCTAGTAAAGATGCTCCGAAAGTTATTGTTGATGTAATTGTTGCTTCTGAACCTCTGATTAAATCACAACCGTCGAAGATTTCAGAATTACTAGAATCCTACTACCGCCGCATTGATGCCAATGTCCGCCAACCTTCACAGCTACAAAGACAAATTGCTGAAGATGGTAAATTATCTGATGATGAAGCTGCTTCTGTCTTACGGGGAATTGATTTTTTTACTGCCGTTGAAGCTAAAGATTGGATGACAGATGGAACTTTAGAAAAACGGATTGCTTCCACAGCAGCAGTATTAGTTTTGGCAGGGGAAATGAATGAAAGACCGCAGACCCCTAATCAATTATTTACCTCCCAATTTGTTAATCAAGCAGCAAGTAACACCCAAACTTTAATTGATATAATACGCGCTGATAACCCAGAGCTAGCAGACAAACTTCAAGGTAAAGGGTCAACAATTGGTATTCTTCCTAGCAGTATCGGCACTAGTCAGATTAAAACAGCTCCTGATATCGGCAACTTACAAGTGCGAGGGGAAGTAAAATTTGGTTTAGGTTCTGCTCAGTTAACCGCAGTCAAACGGGACTCTCTGAATAATTTAGCCCAAGAGATTGGAGAATTCAACGAACAGACAGTTGCCGTGCGAGTAATTGGTCATACTTCTAAAACTGGCTCTGCTGATGTAAACCAAAAGCTGAGTGAACAAAGGGCACAGGTAGTGGTTAATTATCTCAGGACTCAGGGCCTCAAACACAACTTTTTGGCTGAGGGCAAAGGTTTTTATCTACCGCTTTCTGGCATTCCCTCAGAAGATCCTCGGCAACAACGCACGGAAATTCGCCTAGTGCGTATAAATTAGGTAGGTTTCAATGTTATCTATAATTTTAATAAATTCAAGCGCCAAGAAAATAAAGCAAAATGGTATCAGTTCAAAACTATCGATGAGGTTTTCATGAAAATTCGCAGCTTAGTAACCTGGTTCACTATATTTGTAGTTAGTTTAACCATCGCTGTTAGTTGCACACCTTCTCAACCTACCTCTGATGCAGGAAATTCTGAGTCTAGCCCATCAGCAACAGCTGCTGTGAAGATGGGTTTTAGTGCTTGGCCCGGTTGGTTTCCCTGGCAGGTAGCTAAGGAGGAAAAACTCTTTGAAGCCAACAACGTTAAAGTCGATTTAAAATGGTTCGATGGTTATTTAGAATCAATCAAATCCCTAGCTGCAGGTCAATTGGATGCTAATACTCAAACCTTGAATGATACCATAAGTTCGGTAGCAGCTGGCTCAGAACAAGTGATTGTCTTAGTCAATGACAACTCCACAGGCAACGATAAAATTATTGTCAGTGAAGATATCAAAACTATTAGCGACCTCAAAGGAAAAAAAATAGCTGTAGAAGAAGGCACAGTCGATCACTTTCTCCTCCTGCTAGGGTTGGAACAAGAAGGTTTATCACCAGAAGATGTCGATATTCAACCTCTAGAAACCGGTGCGGCGGCGGCAGCATTTGTGGCGGGCCAGGTAGATGGTGTTGGAGTATTTGCTCCCTTTACAACTCAAGCATTAAAGCGTCCTGGTAGTAAAGAGTTGTTTAGTTCTGTAGACTTTCCTGGAGCAATTCCAGACCACTTAGTTGTGACTAGAAAAATGATTGAGGAAAGACCTCAAGATGTACAAGGACTAGTTAATACCTGGTTTACTACTCTCGACTTCATGGCTAAAAATTCTGAAAAGTCAACCAATATTTTGGCGAAACGTGCTGGTGTGACAGTTGAAGAATATAAGGAATATGATGCCGGAACTACAATTTTCAGCCTAGAGGATAATTTGAAAGCATTTGAGTCAAATAATAATATGACTTCCCTACCTTTTGCAGCTCAAAAAATTAGCGATTTTTTGGTTAAAACAAATTTGGTCGAGACAGCCCCAGATCTGAGCAAAATTTTTGACGCTCAATTTGTTAAAGCTTACGCAGATCAGCAGGGTAAGTAAAATGGAGCAATCCCCTGAAAATTTACAAAATAGACATGAACCTCACCCTCGTAAAATACTAAAACCAACTGTTTTTTGGCGGATTGCTGAAGATATTCCTCAGGGTTTGACTTGGACTCTAATGGCTTTGTCAATTGCGGTTCCTTTAACTCTATGGTGGCTAGTTTCTAATTCTGGATTGGTAGAACCTCTATTTTTACCAAGTCCAGCTCAAGTTTTGACTGCAATTAAAAGTCTTTGGGCAAGTGGTGATTTGCCCAAAGATATTATATTTAGCTTGTTTCGGGTTATTGGTGGTTTTCTGTTAGCAGCTATAATCTCGATTCCTTTGGGAACTTTCATGGGAACATTTCCTAGTATCCGGGCACTAATGGAACCTATTATTGGGATTGTGCGCTATATGCCAGCGCCTGCTTTTATTCCTCTATTAATTTTATATTTTGGTGTAGGAGAAGTCCCAAAAATATTACTGATTTTCATTGGTACCTTATTTTTTAATACGCTGATGATTATGGATGCAGTAAAATTTGTACCCAAGGAGTTAATTGAAACTTCTTATACCCTCGGTGGTCAACGTCAGCAAGTTTTACTACAAGTAATTTTCCCCTTTATTATGCCTAATGTGATTGATGCCTGTAGAGTCAATATGGCAGCATCTTGGAACTTAGTAATTGTTTCTGAGTTAGTGGCAGCAACAGAAGGCTTAGGACGACGTATTAGTGTTGCTCAAAGATTCCTCAAAACAGATCAAATCTTTGCCGGACTGATTGTTATTGGTTTAATTGGTCTAGCAATTGATCTTTTATTTAGGTTGCTATTGCGAGTTACTTGTAAGTGGTCTATTGATTAGATATTGTTGATATTTAAACATCTTCAGTACTGTGGAATAAGTCATAAATCAGAAGTAATAATTCAGAGAAAAAAATAATAAAAATTAAGACAGAGGATTATAATACTTATTACTTATTACTTAAATTCTATGCATCTAGAAGTTTCTCAACTCCATAAACAATTCTCAACTAAACAAGATGTATTTGTGGCTCTCAAAGATATTAATATTCATGTTGAAGGAGGAGAATTTGTCTGTGTAGTTGGTGCTTCTGGCTCTGGTAAATCAACCCTACTTCGCCTAATTGCGGGGTTAGATATGCCGACGGCTGGAGAGATTAAAGTTGATGGTTTGCCTGTGGTTGGGCCTGGCTCAGACCGTGGTATAGTTTTTCAAAACTACACTCTATATCCCTGGATGACAGTGGCAGATAATGTGGGATTTGGTCTTAAGCTACAGGGTATAGCAACAGCAAAACGACGGCAGCAAGTGGCTTACTATTTGGAAATGGTGGGCTTATCTCAGTTTGCTAAAGCTCTACCGAAACAGTTGTCTGGTGGTATGAAGCAACGAGTAGCAATCGCACGAACACTAGCATCTCAACCCAAGATTTTGCTAATGGATGAACCTTTTGGAGCATTGGATGTTCAAACCAAAGAAGTGATGCAACAATTTCTGCTTCAAGTCTGGCGACGCACGAGTACAACTATTTTAATGATTACTCACGATGTTGAAGAGGCAGTTTTTCTATCTCAAAGAATTTATGTATTAACTGCTCGCCCTGGTACCGTTAAGAAAGAATTTGAGATTGAGTTACCAGGGGAACGTACTTATCAAATTAAGCGAAATCCTCAGTTTCAAGATTATAAAGATGAAATTATAAAACTTTTACGACTTTCAGACACAGAGAAGTATGAATTTTTGTAAAGTTTGCTGCCACTGATGATACCAGTCTTAGCCGGAGCCATTTTTTTTGCCTTTTACCTTTTTTGCTGCAACGCCCAGTTATTGTATCAACTATCGCCTGGGGAATTAGAAGCAGCGAAGAGAGCTAACTGAGGCAAGTAGCGGCTGCGGTTGAGCTATTCCGTTAGACGTACTCTCAGAAATATAGCCCAGAAGCAAGTTTTCTCTCTTCAGCAAGCAGCAGTCAGAGAGGAGAATACTCTTGAATACTATTGTCTGTAGACTCAGAGTCTCTGATCCTGAGATCATTCTATAATGACAGACATTAACGAGGCTCTGGGGCAGGTTCTGGTTAAGTACAGAACATTAGCAAAGATTTCGCAAGAAGAGCTTGCCGACAGGGCAGGTATACATCGCACCTATGTCAGCCAGATAGAACGCGGATTGAAATCACCCACTTTGTCTGTCTTGTTTCAGATCTCAAGAGCTCTAAACACTACTGCCAGTGTTTTGATAGCTGAAGTTGAACAGGCATTAATTAAATGACATACACTATTAATCCTAACTTCAATATTTTCTGCGGTTTTGAAGTTAATGGTCAGCATATAGAATCTGCACTACATCAAACAAATGAATTTTTAGAAACTATTCCTTCAACTGTTTATAAAAACATTGATTATAAAACCACAAGTTCGATAGTTGGTTCGATGTTTTGCCATTCTATAGCAGAAGCATCAGGATCGATAGTTAACCCTATAGAAAAAGGACATCCTGACGTTATCCCAGAGGAAGGTGAAAATTCATCTGAGGAAGAGTTGCGTAATTATCCCTTAGGATTAGAGGTTAAATGTACAGTTGGAAATATAACTAAAGGTGCAAATCTCAGAGCAGGACAACCAAGAATCAATTCTTTGGAAGGAATAACCTGGCAGGCTCATCATCAGGAAGTAAAAGAGATGTTGGGATTAGTCTGGGACTTTGTAAAAAGCGAACATGAATTTAACCATCCAAAAGTTACAGCCATTTTTTATGCAAATAACCTGATTGCAGATGATTGGGGAAACATTAGTGGAACAGAAGGTAGAAATACTAAAGTAACGGGCATGAAAGTAAGTGGCAAAGAAAAGATGGCTCAAGGTTGGGTAGCTTTAATTGATGACCATCTATACAAAAGGATTTATCAGAGGATCATGAAATTTGATATTTAGCACAAATATGAAAAAAAATCCAGCTGTTCATTGGCTCTATCCGACTGATAGTAGATAACTTCTTTACTAATTTTGCCTGCTATACCCTTTAGATCTAACAATGGTTTGAACGGCAGATAATCACCGCAATGCCCTTCACAAAATATAATTTCGCCCCTCCTTTTCCTCGACCATTTTGCTAATTTCTCATAGTCAATAAGTTTACTTCCATAACGATATCCCTTGCCAGCATCCTCTTTATAGGGTGGATCAATAAACCAAGTGGCTTCTATATCAGGGGCTAACGTGTAATCTCCACTAATAACCCTCCAGTGCTTAATCTTAAATAAATTTTCGGACATATATCGTTTACTAATCTCCCAGTTTCTAGCCAAAACAGGAGTGACTTTAATAGTCTTATAGTGAAACGCCATTTTTGTGGCAGCATGAATAATATGAAGGAACTCAGAACTTTTTTCGCCGACCTCTAAGTCAGGTAAGTTCTGAATTTTAAGTGGTGTTGCCTCATCAATTAACCATTTCCAAATCCCAGAAACGCGCTCGTCTCTTTCAACTAAGATGATATTTTTTCTCCAGTTGTTTCCGTACAGTGAATAAGCGGCTGAACCTGCAAACGGCTCAACAATAGCCTCAAAATTAGGAGACGGGTAGTACTTTGCTATTTGTTTTTTTCTGCCGTAGTAGTAGAACATCTGTACTCGGAGCATTTGAATACTATAGTATTAGACGTAGAAGCAGAAGTCAACACTACCATCAGAACGACGTGATATGAATTATTCAAAGCAGATAGCGCAAAACGTTGAACATTTCCGGTCAACCAGACTAAAGCAGGATGAAAACAAATCAACGAGCACGGAGGGATTTGAACCCCCGACACCCAGAACCGGAATCTGGTGCTCTATCCACTGAGCTACGCGCCCTCAAGTGTGGTATTTGAACGCACACTACCCTCATTGTAAATGAAAACTTAGATTTGAGCAGTGTACCTCGACTTAATTAAAAATTTAATTTTTAACTAAAGGGCGCACAGCTGTGCGCCCCTACATTCAGCGCCTGGTAAATGTCACAGATACCTACTTGGATCTACTGGTTCACCATTTTTACGAACTTCAAAGTGGAGATGAGGGCCAGTAGATAAACCAGTAGAACCAACAGCTGCGATCGCATCTCCTCGCTGTACAGTTTGCCCCTCTTTAACATAGAGCTTACTACTATGAGCATAAAGCGTTGCTAAACCGCCGCCGTGGTTGATGACAACTGCATAGCCATAGCCACCGTACCAACCGGCAAAAATCACCCTGCCGCCATCCGCTGCTCGAATAGTACTGCCATAGCTAGCACCAAAATCAATTCCATTATGGAAGCGTGATTTTCCTAGAAGTGGGTGAGTACGCCAACCAAAGTTACTAGTAATCTCCCCATTGCTAGGGAAAGCCAGTTGACCTCTACCAAAAGTTCTAGTATGGGGATATCTAGCTTTAGCAATTGCTGAGCGAATTAGGGTGCCAATACCTTGGGAATCAGCTGCCAATTGCTCTTGAGCTGCCTCTAAGGCTTGCCTGTCATTATTCAAACGCTCAATTAGTTGTTGTTGATTTTCTAGCTGCGCTTCCAATTGCAACCTTTGTGCCAGTAGTTGTTGGGTAAACAGGGCAACTTTATTTTTCTGACGCTCTACCTCTGAGTGCTGCTGCTTAATTTGATCAGCTTTGGCTTTTAAGTCAGTTAAAATTTGCCGATCAGCTTGATAAACTAACTTTAGTCGCTGGCGTCTGTCAAAGAATTCTTTGAGGTTTTGGCTTTTGAGCAGAAAATCCCAAGCCGAGCCTGAATGGCGCTGACGTTGCAACCAACGCAGTCTAGCAATAGTAGCAGCTCGCTTTTGATCATAAACCCTTTGGGCGATCGCTAGCTCTTGCTGTAACTCCTGAATACGTTTGTTTGCTACTTGGATTTGAAAGTTGTAATCCTTGTAAGCTGTTTCAGTGGCATGAATATGATATAGTATGCCATTAAGTTGCTCCTGGGTAGCTTGTTCAATCTCCCAAAGGCGATCGCGCTCCTTCAAAACATCAGACCTTTGCTGATCAATATGTTCCTGGAGTTGTCGTAGTGTATCTATTGATGCTGGCTCTGGTGAAGATTGAGTTCTAGCTGGGGTTATTAGCACTAGCAGCCAGATGAGCAGGTAACAAGGGAGCATGCCCAGGTAAATAACTTTTATTTTCTTCCCCACACCTTTTTTCCCTTACCCAAATCACCTTCTCTGTTTGTACTACGCAATCAGCGATTGCTTTTCAGGGCAGCGTGGAGCTGATCGCATCTCCCAGCTTCCCAGCCTTGCTTAAACAGAACGGAAGTGGCTAGTTTTGCCTCAATTTTGATACTCCCCCTTTTTCTAAAAGAGGGAGTATCAATCTAATTAAATTTCATCATATAATTTTCTTAAATAGACAATTACATCAGAAATATTAAAAGATAAGAGGAGAAAATGGTACCTAGTCGACAAGATGAGTGTCCGAAACCAAGTCCTTGCCCCGAACCCTCCTGCAAGGATGAGGACGAAAGTATTTGCTACGAACCCTCCTGCAAGGAGGGGAAAAACAGTTTTTCCATTGAACCCTCCTGCGGTGAAAACGACGAAAAGCATCATTGCCCTGGCCCTCCCAAGCCCTCCTGCGACAAAGTGGAGGGTGCTTGTCCAGATTGCCCAAAAAATGAAAATGATCCTGTATACAACAAGATACCTGAGGAGAAAAAGCAAGAGTTACTTGAAGTTTGGATGACGGCAAAGAGGGCTGCCGACGATAAATACGAAGAATCCATTCAGAAGGCTTCAGTTCTTCATGCAGAAGCACAATCAAAACACGCTCTTGCTGAATCTAAATATGGGACTGCCAAAACAATGTTGTGCAAAAGGATACGAAATGCGAAAGATGAATTATTTCCAGTCTATAACCAATGTATAAGGGATTCGATTTCGAAAAATTGCACATCCCCAAATGATGTTCCCAAGGATAAAAAAGTTATTTGCAAGGCGAAGTTATGTCTAGGCTTGAGCCAAAAAAACTTTGAATTTCAAACTGACATGCAAAAGCTAGACAAAGAGAAATCAACAGCTGATGCAGAATGGAGTAAAGCTGAACAAACTTATAAATCGGCCATATGCGTAGCACACGCTGAAAAGGTTAAAGCCTGCAAAGATGCCACAGTCAAGTTCTTTGAAAATCTCAGTAAAGCATTAGAGGAAGCTTGTTAAGCATTTTGCTTATTCTTTTCCCTACTGTGGTTCTGTCAACAGAAGGCAGAAGATAAAAGGCTTGATTAATCAAGCCTTCAGTTCCCTTGTCACCCCCTGAGTTACAGGCTTCTAGCGGCAGGCACTTTTTCAACCCGAAGAATTTCCAAATTTATACTTAGATTATTATCACTCCGATATGCTTCCCAATTTCCGGAGTTATAGGAGTCTAATTGCCACTGCCCCTGCATGAAGTTCTGATCTTCAGAGACGCTACCAGTATAGCGAACAGAATGATTTGAGCTAGTAATATAGCGTTTGATGAAGTTGACTTTGCGCCCAATAACTTCACCTGTTAATGAAGCTTCTCCCAAATAACTGTCATCTAAAATATTGCCACTCAGGGTATTGCCACCTTGTAACAGTGTAAGTTCAAAGCGGGTAGGAACTCCTCGCTGCCAGTATGTTCCAAGCCAGGTACCACTTAAATCTGCCATGCATTTAATTTGTGTATTCAATAAGAGGGGGGGATGGGGGGATGGGGAGAGGGGGTTTTAATGATTCCATCAGAAAATACGCAATTAAAATGCACACTAGCTTAGGAATTTTAATATCGCTCTAATAAAAGTTTCACTTCTGCTTCTAATTCTAAATCCTTCATGGCTTCCCACTCAGCTTTGCGCACTGCCAAATAAGCTTGAGCAAGCTCTTTACCCAAAGCATCTAAGAGTAGTTTATTAGTGCTTAGTTGCTCAATTGATTCCCCTAAATTAGTCGGCAATAGCTCAATATTAGCAACTTGGCGCTCTGATTCGGTCATATGTCCAGGATCTATAGCTACAGATTCTCCTAGTTCCATACAACTGCGTACACCATCAACTCCAGCAGCAATTACTGCCCCCAAAGCTAAATAAGGATTAGCAGAAGCATCTAAAGTTTTAAACTCAAGATGAGTAGGACTAGGTAAATAGGGGTTACTCGGCACTCTGACGGCTGCTTCACGGTTATCCATGCCCCAACAGCGGAAGGCCCCACTCCAACAGTGAGGGCGGATGCGTCTGTAGGAGTTGGTAGAGGGCGTTGTTATTGCCATCAAGGCAGGCAGGTGGTGCAGGATTCCGGCAATAAAGCGACGGGCAATTTCTGAAAGTTCCCCATCTGCTTCTGGATTGGGTAACAGATTCTCTCCATCTTGCCACAAACTCAGGTGGAGGTGACAACCACTGCCTGCTTTGTCAGCAAATATTTTTGGTAAGAAGGAGGCTTTAAGGTTATTTTGGAGGGCAATTGCCCTTATGGTTTCACGGTAAGCAATTTGTTGATCCGCAGCCGCTAGTGCTTGGGTGTAGAGTATCGAGATTTCTTGTTGCCCTGGACCCGATTCCGGGTAATATTGTTCCACTAGCATCCCTTGTTCTACTAGTGCTTGAGCCATTTGATCAATTACTGATTGATGCAAATCCATCCCTAGGCTAGAGGCAAAAACTGTCTCGTCAGCTGGTACTATACCTTCAGCTGTTTGCCGTAGTAGGTAGAATTCATTCTCAAAGGCGGCAATTACTTCCAAACCCTCACTCTGGGCATCAGCAATCATTGTCTTTAGAAAGTTGCGGGGGCAGAGATTCCAGGGCACACTGTCTTTAACCATATCCCCGAAAACGCGAGCATGATTAGGAGCATAGGGCAAGGGAGTAAAGGTATTCCAGTCTGGCACCAAGCGCACTTCGCCCACTGGTCCCAAACCACTACCGGGAACAGGAGCATCATACATTACAGGTACTGCCTGCTGTGCTACTGAGATGCCAACACCGTATTCGAGGTATTCAGATAGGTTTACTCGGTGTACAGCTTTACCACGTATGATGTTGGCGTTGTCACACCAGAGGATGCGCACAAATTGCACGCCAGCATCATCGATGTTTTTTAGAATTTCTCTTGCCATCCATTTATTGTGTCACCCGCAGATAGTATCGTAGTTTACCATCGAGTAGGGGGATGGGGGGATGGGGAGATGGGGAGATGGGGAGATGGGGGGATGGGGAGATGGGGAGATGGGGAGAGGGGGGGATGGGGAGAGGGGGGGATGGGGAA
>JAAHGS010000094.1 GCA_010692645.1 Symploca sp. SIO2E9 | reverse complement strand
ATTTTTGGACATTGCTTTCGGTTTAATTGGCAAAGATAAATCGGCGGTAATTAGGGTTTGCTGAATAAGTCTGGTGGTAAGGAGAGGGAGTAGGGAGCAGGGAGCAGGGAGCAGGGAGCAGGGAGCAGGGAGCAGGGAGCAGGGAGCAGGGAGCAGGGAGCAGGGAGCAGGGAGCAGGAAAAAGCCGATAGTTCTAAGCTTGATTATCCATGATCAGCTCCGAGATTTTCCTATTAAGTGCAAGGATTTTGAGCCATTGGATGCTATAACCAAGCACTTGAAAGGGTCAAAAAAGGCTCAAAACCCTTGTTTGGTATGCATTCTATATTAATTTAGCAAGCCATGACTTAATCCTCACTTTCTGCTGGAATTGGAAATCTTTTCCCTGCTAAATAATCTTCAAAGTGCTTTTTAAAATATGTCCAAGAAGTCATAGCTTCCCTATCTAATTTTTCTTTAGCTGCATCTTTATATAAAGGCACACGAGTATTAATTTCATCTTGCAGTAATTGGGGTAATTCTTCAAAGCTATTTACTCTCTGACCATTAGCACTGTAGATCAGATGTCCAGGTTTATTGCCCATTTTCATCCAGGGAACCCAAGGACCAATTCTATCCCAACTCAGTATTACTTTGGAAACAGAGGCTATCTCAGTATTGAATAAATCTTCAGTGGGAACTGTTAGTTTAAATAACTCGGCAGCTTGATAGATAGGATTTGGACTATAATCAAGAAACTTATCATCTCCAGCTAGGGGGTTTGGGTAGTTAGAAAATAAGTCAAATACAAATGTGGTAATGTCGCCATCTACTTTGGCTGGGAAAAGTCCTTGAAATCTACCTTGTACCGGATTATTGGCAATATGAACTACTGGTAAGACTTCTTCTGTCCAAGGATTTTCCCATTTGTGTAGAATTTCATCTGTTTTGGGGTTAAGATAATAAGTGAGTTCTCTGGAGGTAAAATCCCAGCTATTCTCGCCTTTGGCGATACATCTGCTCACACTCATGCCAACAATTTTGAACAGATGCCGTTTTGGCTCACCTGGGACAAAGGCATATACTGAACCTGTCCAAGGGAGGAAAGTTTTTTTACCATCTAGGGAGTTGCGTGTTTTTACCCATTCTTTGGCGTCAAGCTCCTGGATTTGGGCAACCATTTATCTATAATCCTGGTAACAACTTCTTCAGCCTATCACCTAGCTTAATTAAAAATACTCAACTCCTCTGTTGGAGCCTCCTGTTGTCTCCACAAGCTTTCTTAAATGTGGAACAACTTAATTATTACCTGAAGCTGCCAGACGCTGATCAAAATATTGAAACAAAAACACCCACAATGGTAGAGACAGATTAAGAGCTATGAGTCTAACTACATGAGCAACGGTTACAATTTCAGCATTGTGATTTAAGGCTAGGGCAACTAAGATCATTTCTGTAGAACCTCCTGGTGCTGTCAGTAACATGCATGTAAGCCAATCCCAAGGGGTTACAAACATGGCAATTACTGCTGCTATAAACCCAGTCAAAATCGTCATTACCACTGGAATAAAAGCATACCTAATTGTCTGTTGGTCTAGATTTTTTTGACCTCCCCAATATTCACCGACTGTAATTCCCAGTAATATTTGACCAATTAAACTCATGCTCAAAGGTGGGATAAAATCTATATTAGGCAGGAAAGGGAACCAACTTACTAAGTAATTAAAAGAGATGCCGATAATTAAGGTTCCAAAAAATGGGGGAGCAGGCATTTTCAACATTTTAGTAATTCTCACTCCCCCAAATGCTAGAATTATTACTAGGGATAGTAACAGTAAATATGAAGGATTGCTATTAATCCAATAGTCACCTATGCTCGGTGCTGTGCGGTTAGAAACTTGAGCAACTGATGCTCCAGCGATGAGAGGGATAATTAGAATGACAGTGGTGACGCGTATGAGTTGCACCAGTGCTACTAGTGAAACATTTCTGCCATAATCTGCTGCGATACTTGACATGGTTAAGACACCACCAGGCACTGTCGCTAGCATGGCATTGAGAAGGTTAGTGCGGCTAAGGCGTGAGTAAATATAGCCAATTATGCTGCCACTGAGGAGCATGAACAAAGTTAGAAAGATAAATATATGTAATCTTGAAGACGCAACTGCTAGATTAGCATCGGCTATGGAAAATCCAATCGCTAAACCTAAAAGGGCTTGCCCGATTTTCCTAGCAGTTTTGTTCTGATTGAAATAATTCTGATAAAAGAAATAATGAGTTTCAAATACCAATGCCCCAGAGAGAATACCGCCAAAAATCCAAGCAACACCAGTCAGACCAAGTTTGATAAAAACTAAGCCAAAAGGTAAGGCTAGAAGTATTTCTAAAGCCACAATTAGTAACTTTTTTACAGAGAGATTTCGGGGAACAGCCAAAATTTGCTCCTTTAGTTTTAAAAATTGGTGTTTACAAGCAACGTCAAATAGCCAAAACTGTCGCTACAGCAGTGGCAAGAGAAAGTCAGGACTTTTATCAAGTTAATTAAGTTTTATTTAAGTTTTAAGTATAGAATATAAAAACAATATTAAGCAAATTTACTTTACATAACCAGGGGAGATGAGCAGGGAAAACGATGAAACAATTGATCAGTTCACAGCTTTAGCACTCCAGGTTACCTGCCATGCCGTCAATCAGGCAGTTGACAGAACCGAAGCACGTGCACTTATTAAAGAAAGTATTAACCGCTTGGAGCAACAAATCGCTGCCAGTCTTGCCTTTATTGGTTCTGATTGTCGGTTAGTGGTGCTGCCTGAATATTTACTCACAGGCTTCCCGATGGGGCATCCCCTTGCCCTCTGGGCAGAAAAAGCCTGCTTAGAGATGAACGATCCTCTCTATGAGGCACTTGGTAAAATCGCCCAGAAGCAGAATATATTTTTGGCTGGGAATGCCTATGAATTGGATCCGAATTTTCCAGGATTGTACTTCCAAACTTGCTTTCTACTAGATCCTGCTGGAGAACTAATTTTACGCTATCGAAGACTCAATTCCCTCTTTACCCCAACACCTCACGATGTCTGGGAGCGCTATCTAGAATGTTATGGTCTAGAGGGGGTATTTCCCGTTGCCAAAACCGCAATCGGTAATTTGGCGGCAGTGGCATCAGAAGAAATTTTGTTTCCTGAAGTAGCACGCTGCTTGGCAATGCGCGGGGCGGAGATTTTCTTGCACCCCACATCTGAGGCTTACGGCAATGCTCGCTCTCCCAAAGAAGCTGCCAAAATTAGCCGTGCCGTGGAAAATTTGGCCTATGTTATCTCTGCCAATACAGCGGGTATTGGCAATACAAATATTCCTTTAGCTTCAGTTAATGGTGGTTCTAAAATTGTTGATTATCGAGGACTAGTTTTAGCGGAAACTGCTTCTGGAGAGAGTATGGCAGCTTTTGCTGGAATTGATTTAGCTGCTTTGCGCAGATACCGCCGTCGCCCAGGGCTAAATAATCTACTCTCCCGACAGCGTTTAGAATTGTATGCTGATAGTTACTGTCAGTCTCATTTTCATCCTGCTAATACTAAGCCAGATGGACAGGCAGATAACAAACAGTTTATAAAAACTCAACTCAAAACTATCGAGCGTTTAGCTAAGTTGGGGATAATTTGAGTCAAACCCTATCACAAATCTCTGTCAAACCTGGATACCGCCCTCAGTCGGAGGATAAGACGCCATTAGCAGACGCCATAGATTTTTACCGACTTCGGCAACTGACTAATTCCCAACGCTTGCAAATGGGCGCTTCCTTAACTCGTTGGGCAAAAGCTGTGTCACTTCGTGGGATGAGAAAAGCTTGCCCTGAGACGTACGGAGAAAGATTTTCCCAATCAGTATTAGGCAGTAAGTGGTTATCTATTTTAACTCCCACTAGTGAACCATCAATGTGGACGTTTGACCCCAGTGAAATTGCCAGACTATTACAGCCAATTTTTGAAACACTGGCTATCCCTTACTACATCACGGGTGGAGTTGCTGCTACTGCTTATGGTGATCCTAGAACTACACGTGATTTAGATTTGGTGATTGAATTAAATCGCGATAATATTACTCAATTAGTTGAGGCACTAGAGAAAGCAGGATTTTACTGTCCGCCGATCGCAGTACAAGATATTCTGGATGGTAGAGGTAGAGTTCTAAGCGTAACTCATATAAAAACAGTGCTTAATGCTGATCTGATCCTCAATAGCGATACTGATTTTGACCACTCCAAAATGGCAAGACGGCGTAAGATTGCACTCGATGAAGCAGGAGTGGAAGAGTTTTTCGTTGTTTCTCCTGAAGATGTTGTTTTGTCAAAACTGTTGTGGCGAAAGTCTTCTGGATCCATGAAACAATGGACTGATGTTTTAGGTATTCTTAAGGTACAAGGGGAATTACTGGAGTTTGACTATTTATGGCAGTGGGCTGAAGTACTTGAGGTTGCTAATGATTTAGATCAGGCATTTACTGAAGCTGGTTTGTATGGTTTTTAGGTAGTTTTGGGAAGGTGGAAGTATAAAGGCATCTCCACTTACTCTGAGATTAAAGAAAAAGATTTTTGAGAGTAGCAATGGTTCAAGCAACGGAATATATTTACATTGTTAGAGACGATCAGATTATGAGCGGTGAACCAATTATTAAGGGAACCCGTACACCTGTAAGAGCAATTGTTGAAACTTGGCGTATAGGTGTTGCACCCGAAGAAATCCCGAAAGGATTGCCTCATTTGACTGTGGCACAGGTTTTTAGTGCCTTGAGCTATTACAGTGATCATCAAGATGAAATTAACAATTACATTGAACGTAATCGAATTCCTGATGATTGCACTATATTAAATTTTACCTTCTGAATTGTCTAAGTCATCTAGAGTTAATGGTGCTTGAGCACTATGGCGCAAGTACAGAACGTAGACTGTAGTCTCTCGAATAGTAAACAGCACTCGATATATATTCTTGGATTTTCCGTAAATTAACTGCCGGAGTTCTTCAGGAAAAATCTCGTGTTCAACTGCCAAAGTACAGCGCCGGGGCTTTTTCTGGAGTGTTGCGATTGCATTCATCAACCCTCGAAACCAGCTATCTGCAAATTGGGGATTGCGCTCTCGATACCATTGGTAGGCTTGCTCAATCTGAGCTTCCGCAATCGGAGTGATCTCAACCTGAAATGTCATACTTTTGTTGCATTTCCTCAATGAAATCCTCGATAGGGCGAGTTTGTCCGTCCTCTAGTTCCTCAAAACCTTGCTTAATGCCTGCAATCGTTTCCAACTGCTCGAGCAGTTGGCGTACTTTGGTAGAATCAATGTTGCTAGGCTCGAGAAAGGTGACTAGAACTTGAGTGCGATCGCCTTTTGGTTGGTTGCCAAGCCAATCACTTACATCCTGCGGTAGTTCAGTAAGTTCAATTTGCCCATTTTGATAAATGCCTTCGACGATTCTCAGCATAGGTTGCAGTAAGGTTGTCAGTTGTTTCTATTCTACTGGTTCTCACCTGTGCTATCGGTTGCGATCGCACAAAGGATATGAATTTTAAGCAAACAGCAGGTGTTGACTTTCCTTAGTCAACCCAATCTGCAAAATTAGGGATTACATTTTTCTATAACCCTTACTCTTTCTTGATTATTTAATATTCGGTTTATATTTAACTCATAATCAAGTGTAGTTAAGGGAACTTGTGTCTCATCAAATTTAAAATATTCAATGGCTTGAGACCACAAAGTATTTTTGATCCATTTGCCATCTATTTTATTTTCTGGGTCACCCATCACTTCAATTCTTATTCCATCAATTGAAGCTTCAAAAAAATGAGCTCTGATTCTTTCCACTTCAGAATAAGACAAGTCTTTAGTTACATAATCTTTCATCGCTTCAAATATTAGCAATGCCCCCATTCTCGTTGTAATAGCATCTATATCATCTAATGTATGAATACATTCTCTGAGAAATACATTGCATCCTCCTGTGATAGCCCAAGGTTCGTCCAAATCTTTGAGAAGAAAGCAGATATTTTTTACCAGACTAATTATTTTATTTTTCATTACTGTCTTGATCTTCAAAACTATATTTAGAAACATCTTTGTAGTTTTTTCTTTTTCTAATCTTATATATCTTTTTCCACATAATTGAAGATAAATGAGGCGCTTCTCTATTTATTTCATTTAATTGCTCTCTATATGTTTGGACTGCAAATCTTGCCTGCTGTATTGTTGATTCGTCCGGAAAATCAGTTCTCCAGTTTTTGCATGTTCTCCAAAGTACATGATATCTTTTTCCTGCTAATTCATGAATCATAGCCTTTTCTTTGAACCGAAAAACTTGTTCTAAAATTGTTAGTATTGAAACTATAACAGATAGTACAGTTGGTGTTACTTTAACGGCAGGGTGATCTAACGGAAGTAATCCATCATATTGGCTAGTTAACAACCAAGCAGTAATAGAAGCCAAACCAAAGGATTGAGCATAATAAATCAAATTAGCTTTTTCATGGTAATAATCGGCTAGATCAAAATGAGCTTGTTTCGAGTCATGGCAATCTACTAAATGCCTTTCAAACTCATTTTCTATGTTTTTTAACATAAAATTACTGATTAATGAATAATGAATACAGACTAAAATCTAAATAGAAAGGCAATATCTCTATATACAGTATAGAACAAGGAAGTGACACAATTTGAAAAATTGTTAAAATTTTATACTAAAGGTCAAAATAATTAGTTCTATGGAGTTTTATTCAATTCTTGGATCAAGGCTTCAGCAGCTCTATTCATTTGTTCCTCATCTTTGCGCCTCAAGCGAGAGTAAAGCCAGTCAAAAATTAATGGACTGCGACGACGGTTATCGTAAATTTGAGATTGTAAGGTGTATGATTCTCTCTCAAAGTCTTGAGAAGTAAACCTCCGGTTGATTACTTCTTGTAAAAGAGTCTCAGCATTTTCTCTAAGCCGATTAAGTCTAGTTGCTGCTTCCTTATGCTCAGTGCGTTGACGTGACCCAAAAACAAATGCAGGTGTCAATGGAACCACAACCGCCGACAGGAATTTTTCAAGAGTCAAACCTCCAATTAAGCCAATTATGAATACAATAATTGTTAAAGTAATCAATATAATAATAATCCACTTAGCATAGCGAAGACGCAGTTGAGCATCCCACCAGATATTAGAACGTTGACAAATAATTCGTGCTTGATGAATTGGTAATTGACCAACATTAACTGGATACCAATTCTGAAGAGTTGAATAGTTTGAATTTTTACGTCTAAATCTGGTCGAAGCATCAATAATAGTTTCTGGTTCAATACGAATTCCACAGTTCAGGCTTGACCAATTAAATTGTAGTACTTCACAATCAAAAAGTTGTTGAATTTTTGCAGCTTTCTCTTGAGCAGACTTCTGTAGCTGAGAAAGCACGAAAAGCTCTAGAAAAGTGACACTAATCCCCCACAAGCCAGCATAAACTAACATTTTAGGAAAAATTGCTACTAGAATAGACCATGCAACTACCAGTGGCACACTAATAACTAAACTGATAAGTTGTAGAGCTTTAGCATCAGAATAAAGTTGACGTTGTGCAGCCAATCGTTCTAACTGTTTCTCAGTGTTTTGCTCTTGAGGAATACTGTTCATGAATAATTATGATCAAATGACTTAAAGTTTTAGATATAAAGGTTTATTTATTTGTTTAATTTTAGATGCCTTAGTAAGTATAAGTAGGAAAGTTTTGTCCAAATATCTCACTCCATTTGGCAATAGATAGTTTATGATTACCTTCACCCTCTAGTTTTCTTGCTTTCAAAGCTTTTGTATAGTCAATGCCAGCCCTTGTCTGAACTTTATTTTTCTCTTCATAATTCAGTGTATTAATATTACCTTGAATATTTTTAGGATCGTTTACTGGATAGAAAATATTATTCTTAATGTATCGCAGGACTTTTGTAACCTCTAAGTCTACATATTCAGATGCTTTTATGTACCCGTCTCTGAAATACATATCTAGTATCATATTTTCGAGCAAGTACGAAGACATTGACGGCATAGTTCTTCTTCTATTCCAATATTTCATTAATCTTATTACATGTAAGACATTGCGATTGTGAAGCTGGCAGACATCAATTACTCGATTTTTATCAATTCTTGGATCTGTTTTTTTCCAATGTCCATTACCATCTGGAATTAGATAATAATCCCTGTCACACCGGTCTTTTTGTGTAAAAAAGCAAGGCACAATATCGAAATTCCAAGGATAACTCTTTAGTTTTAGTGTGGCAGCTTCTAGATTTCGCTTGATTTCAGCATTTTCATACTGTGGAACTATATTAAGTGAACTTATAAATTTATTGATGAGTTTCTTGGAATTGAGTATACTTGTATTCTCGTGACAAAATGCTTTAAGTTGGTAGGCATTATTGGGAATACATATCTCAATCCTATCTGTATATTCATTGTAAAAACTTCCTTCTGCATGCAGAGCAATCATAATATCAATATCATCAAGTTCCCTTTTCTTCGTGCGTCTAGCAAAGGAGCCAAAGAGTATATGTTTTTCTGAAAATAATCTTGGAAAACTTATGTCTTTAGGAGGGAATAGTTGTATTTGCTCTAAAAGCCAATCTCTGCTCTTTATTGCCAATTTAGTTTGATCTGGATCTAAGTTGACATACTCTTTCAAAAAAGTATTGAAAGCGGCATTAACTGTTCTAGACATATTTGTTAAGGTTTAATTATTAGAACTCAAGCGAGGCTTACACAAATAGCGATCGCACATATTTAAAAACCTCAAGTCCTACAGCTTTAATCATAAATTCCAACTTACTAAATCTATAGTAGTGCAAGTCTTGTCACTGTACTACAATTCCCTCAACGACTGCACCCACTGAAAATCACTCTCACTCAGTACTGGAACAGGTTGCACCGAATAATCAATCGCAAACCCTAACGCCGCATCCTGGTAAACTTGTCTCAAAACCTCAGATAAATTCACAACAGGTTCTTGATCTCCTGACTGTAAAGGAAGCCAGAATTGAGGCATCGATTCACGTAAATTAAACGGGTAGAGTTCAGCTTCAGGACGGAGATTAGCCCGACTTACCAGAATGCGGTAATCTGATAAAATAGCTTGTGCCATTGGCATCAAATCACCTCTCCTTAGTAAATCGATTTCAACTAAATGAGTAGCACTATTCAAAACCTTTTGTCGCTTAGTTAGATATTTATCTCTACCTTCACCGCCTCGTTTATTCTTAGGTGAGAGAACTTCTACAACCGTTACCACCCGCCCCGTCTTTACTTCCCGAATTTCCAGATAACGCTCAGTAATCTCTTCACTCAGCGGTACTGTCACCCGGATTGGTTTGCTCAGCACCTCAGTTGTAACTACAGAATTAGGTTCAATTTCAGCCTTTCCTGAGAAAACAGATGCATCTGGAATGCCAACTAATAGAGCATCTAAATAAACCCGTTTCTCAACAGCAGCTCGATACTTGGGTATCAATGAGGGATTAAGTGAACGAGCCAACTGAACAATCAGCCAAGAGTGAACCTCTGACCACAAAGCAGGATTTTCCAGATAAGGGTTCATCCCAGGGAAACTCGGTTCCATCATCGCAGGAAAAGGAGAAAATGGATAAACGATTATTTACAATAATAACAGTCTTAAAAGTAAATTAAATTACAGTAGTGATAGATAGCACAATAGTGTCCTACTTGATGGTCTTGTAGCAAAAAATATAAATAATAAGATGGGCGAAACAATTAATGTTCACAACCCCCGCACAGGAAAAATTGATTATTCAATTACGCCGCCAACACCAAAGCAATTGACCCAACAATGTAATCATTTACGCGAAGCTCAAAGCGATTGGCAGCAGGGAGGATTAGAACAGCGAATTGAGGCAATGCAGGCATGGAAACAAGCCCTATTGTCTCAACAAGACCAGGTAATTGAAGCTATTGTCACTGACACGGGCAGATTATCAGAATCTGTAACTGAGTTCAATTCAATTATCTCCAGCATTGATCGTTGGTGTCAGTTAGCACCAGAATTACTCTCAGAACCAGAAAAAAAACTTACTTCAATTCCCTTTATCAAGTTGCAGCAGGAATCGATTCCTTATCAATTAGTTGGCGTAATTAGCCCTTGGAATTTTCCACTATTGCTTTCTCTAATAGATACCATCCCGGCATTACTGGCAGGCTGTAGTGTCATCGTTAAGCCCAGTGAAATTACCCCCCGTTTTATTAAACCCCTCAAAACAACTATTACCTCAGTACCAAAATTGTGCAATATCTTAGCTTATATTGAAGGAGCTGGTGATACAGGTGCTGCCTTAATTGAAAATGTGGATTTAGTCTGTTTTACAGGCAGTGTCACTACAGGTAAAAAAGTCGCCGAGGCAGCTGCTAAGTTTTTTATTCCAGCTTTTCTGGAGTTAGGAGGAAAAGATCCAGCAATTGTACTCTCATCAGCTGATTTAGAATTAGCAACCTCTGCCATCTTATGGGGTTCAGTCGTTAATGTGGGACAATCCTGCCTCTCGATTGAACGCATTTATGTTGCCGAATCAATTTTCAATGATTTTGTCGAGAAACTGGTAGCAAAAGCTAAACGCCTTGATTTAGCTTTTCCCTCTCTGGAAAAAGGACAAATCGGTCCAATTATCGCCCAAAGGCAGGCAGAGATAATTGCAGCGCACCTCAAGGATGCAGAGGAAAAGGGTGCTGTAGCTCACTGCGGTGGTAAGGTTGAACAATTGGATGGGGGTTGGTGGTGTCGTCCCACAGTTCTCACTCAAGTCAATCATGCCATGCAAGTGATGCGTGCCGAAACGTTTGGTCCAATTATGCCAGTGATGTCCTTTGCTACGTCTGAGGAAGCGATTAAGTTGGCGAATGATACAATTTATGGACTTAGTGCCGCTGTCTTTGCTGGTTCAGAAGCCGAAGCGATCGCTGTGGCTAGTAATATAGATGCTGGTGCTATTAATATTAACGATGCTGGCTTAACAGCAATGATTCACGAAGCCGAGAAAAATTCTTTTAAATTTTCAGGTATGGGTGGTTCCCGCATGGGAGCTGCTGCACTCAAACGGTTTATGCGTAAAAAGGCATTTTTGATTAAGAATGAATCTATTCCGGATCCTTGGTGGTTTAATTACTAAATATTTTGAGCTATATAATCAGGTGACTGCTCCGCACACTGACGCTCAGCGTACAGTGTGGGCTTCCCAAGAACTTCTTGAGACAGCCTCAGTCAATAGCCTCAGTCTTCCGTCATGCTAGGGAGACTACGTTGCCCAGAATGTATAGGCACTCCGGGATGTAGGGCTGGCAACCCGTGTTTTAGTCCCGGACTCTGCCGCTCTTGATTAAACATCCCTGCTGTGCGAGAGGGGAAGTGTTGAGAGCTAGAAACCTGGAACAACATTGGCGAAGAACACCACCTTTACCGGTTCAACTTTATGTAGTTGAAAAAATGAGAGTTTGTGTAGTTAACATCGGTGAGCGTCCCTTGATGCCTACCACACCAAGAAAAGCCAAAATCTTGCTCAGGGAGGGAGCAGCAAAAATATTTAAGCGCGACCCATTTACGATCCAATTGCTCAGTGATTGTCACGGCTACATTCAGCCAGCCACCTTGGGAATTGACGCAGGATACCTCAATATTGGCTACAGTGCTCTCAATCAAACAGCAGAGCTTATTGGTGGCGAAGTTAAAATGCTCGAAGGTATGTCAGAACGCATAACCGAAAAGCTTAAGTACCGTCGCACTCGTCGCAGGCGATTACGTTATAGAGCACCCAGATTTGATAACCGTAAGCGCAATGATGGTTGGCTAACTCCCAGTATCCAGCATAAGTTAGATACTCACCGTCGTCTCATCGACCGGATTAAGTCGGTGTTGCCGATTGAGGCAGTGGTGATAGAGGTAGCCAATTTTGAGATCCAAAAAATCAAAAATCCAGAAATCTCTGGCAATGGCTATCAACAAGGTGAGCAAAATGGTTTCGACAACTTGAGAGAGTACCTGTTGCATCGAGATGGGCATAAATGCCAGCATCGAGAGTGTAAAAATAAATCCAAACAACCCATTCTTCAAGTTCATCATTTAGGTTTTTGGAAAAATCCGCCAGACCGCACTGACCGCCCTGGCAATCTCATCACTCTCTGCAACAAGTGTCATACTCCAGCGCAGCACAAAAAGAAAGGAAAGTTGTTTGGATGGGAACCAAAAATTAAACCATTTAAACCAGAGACTTTCATGTCTACAGTGAGTTGGAGACTCGCCAAAGACACGGGGCACAAAGTAACTTTTGGGTATATCACGAAAGCAAAGCGCCGCGCCTTAAAGTTGGATAAATCCCACCAAAATGACGCTTTTGTCATTGCTGGAGGTGAGCATCAAATTAGGTGCCAGGCATTGAATCTGGTTCAGATACGACGCAATAAGCGTTCAATGGAGCAATTCTATGATGCCAAATACTTGGATACAAGAAACAAGAAACCTAAATCGGGCACAGAATTGTTTTCTGGCCGCAGGACAAGGAACAAAAACTTAAACAGTGAGAACTTACGGGGGTACAGAGGACACAAAATATCAAAAGGAAAACGGGCCATTAAGACTCGGCGTTATCCCTATAGACAAGGTGATGTTGTTCTTTGGAATAACACAATCTTTACTGTTAGAGGTGTCCACTGCAAAGGAACCAGGGCAGTACTACACGAAACAGGAAAGTCCGTAGCTCTTAAGCAAATTAAGTCACTCAAAAAAACAGGAGGTTTTTGTGCTTAAAAGCACTCAGACGCTCCTATTCCTCCCACGCTGACTCTCCGAGTACAGACGTGGGGCTCCTTGCCGGAACAGCTGAAATAGTCAACGTGATCATTTGTATTAAAAACCGGATCTTCTATGTCAATTATCAGAGATGAGATGCCCGCACTCGTTAGACATGAAGGCGACTGGGCAGGAACTTATACAGTCATTGATAATCAAGGCAATATCCTTGATAATTATAATTCCCATATAACCTGTAAGTTCCCAGAAAAAGAAGCATTCCCCTATTTCCAAACCAATCGCTATGATTGGCCAGACGGTAAGCATCAAGAGTATAGCTTTCCAGGGATGTATAAAGATAAACAACTCTGGTTTGATACAGAACGTATTGAAGGACATGCCTGGCAAACTGATCCTTCAACTATTATCCTATATTTTAGTTACAAAGGCGTACCTGAACCAATTTATATATATGAACTAATTGTGATCAGTCCCTGTAATAATCATCGGGCAAGGACTTGGCACTGGTTTAAGAATAATCAAATTTATCAGCGGACTTTGATTAAAGAAGAAAGGGTGCTATAAGGACTCATCGTTCATTGCTTATGGTACGTGCTACGCGCATTCTGCGCAAACAAAAAAAACAACTACGAGGGAGAGTTAGCCATCTGTTTTAACGGATAGCGGGGTCACTACAGGGTTTTAACCCGTCAAATAGCCTATTTATTTCTTTGACTTTCAATGTACTTTCTGATGGTGCAGCCAACATTCTTTCTAAGGTAGCGTCACAGCTAGGGATATCCCTAGTCAAGGTGCTTAGGGCAGGTTTGAAGCTGCCAAAACGATATTGCTTGGATTCATTAACCAAATCCTATCGTAAGCGTGGTGAAGCGTGTCTAAAAGAGCGCGTAACCACATCCGCTTAGAATCCCCGTCTTTTTAAAGCGGGGAGACTTCAAATTGCTCATTGCTTATGAGAAAGATTACCATAAACTATACCCTTGAGTTCTACGCAAGCTGATTTTTTCTATGAAAGCAGTTCGTATACACGAATATATAGGTCCGGCTTCTGTGCGAGTAGAGCAAGCAGAGGTTTTACAGCCTAGTGCTGGTGAAGTCAGGATTCGTGTGGGTGCTGCTGGGATTAATAATTCAGATCTTCAGACTAGCTATGGAACTTACCGAGGATATGGTTATCGAGGACTTCCTCATATTCTTGGTCAAGAGGCTGCTGGTACAGTTGATGCTATAGGTGCACAAGTAAAGGGTTTTGTACCAGGGATGCGTGTAGTTGGACATGTTAAAGGTGCCTTTGCAGAAATGGCAATGGGATTGGCTACGGAGTTACTACCCATTCCCGATGAGGTATCCTTTGAAGTTGCTGCGACGCTGCCCATCGCCTATCTGACTGCGAGTCTGGCATTGATTCACAAAGCTAAGGTTCAACCAGGAGAGTGGGTACTTGTACATCCAGGTAGTGGTGGTGTTGGCACATCAGCGGTTCAACTTGCCCAACTCTTAGGGGGGCAAGTAATTGCGACTGCTGGTAATGCTGCTAAAGTCAACAGCCTATTAGAATTAGGTGAACTACAAGGGATTGACTACAGTATCTCTGACGTAGCTGCCGAAGTGTACAAGATTACCGGTAATACAGGAGTTCAAGTGGCACTTGATGGTGCAGGGAAAGTAAGCTTTGCCCATTGCCTGGAAGCGATCGCTAATAATGGTCGTATCGTCAGCTATGGTACCACTACTGGCATGGATGCGGCGCTGCCCATCGGGAAACTGCTAGGACGCAACGCCACAATCTACGGTATTGCACTGTGGTACAACAGTGACTATCAAGCAAGTTTAGGTACACTGCGGGATTTAGTCATTCCAGCTGTTGCTGAAGGCAAATTAAAACCAGTAATTGATGAAGTAGTTGATCTTGAAGGGGTATCTGGAGCACTCGCAAGGATGAAAAAGCGAGGTTTAATGGGGAAGATTATTGTAGTTCCATAACATCCCCCATGCCTAAAAGAACAGGAATTCCTTGATGAGAACAAGACAAGTAATAAGTATAAAATTGCAGCATTTCCATACTTATTACTTATTACTTATTACTTATTACCTATTACTTCCAGTTTCTACCATAACTAACTGGCTTTCTCCTGTGGATTACGGGCTAAAATTGCCAGGATAAAAACAACTGCTGGGAATATGCAGCAAGCATATAAACCAGATTGATAGGAACCGAATTGACCCTTGAAGATGGCTAGTAATGACGGTCCAATCGCACTCAAACAAATCGTTACCATCATTTGCACTCCAGAAATAGCTCCTAAATAGGCTCTACCAAAGAAGTGAGGCAAAGCAACAGCTGATAAAGTACTAAAACATCCCCCACTGGTGCCTAATCCCACAACAGTAAGCCACCGAAACCAAAGTGAGTCCATGTTCCCACTACAGACAACGCTTAATGCCTGAAACAGAATCATCAGGATGAACATATACTTTAGGGGAAATCGATCTGCAGCCATTCCCACCAGATAACCAATGATCGTGGAGATGATTGTCATTGGTAAGAACAGAGCTAATACCTGTATTTCCGATAGTCCTGCTTCAGCACCAATATCGACAATGTGGAAAGTGATTGCTGTAACCACTAAAGTTTGGCAGGATAAAGCCAATGTTACCACCCAGAACATGCTTGTGCGCAGTGCCTGATCCCGGGTAAAGTCTTGTAAATCACCCTCAACAGTACGCTCTAGGATTGTGCTTGAAGTTTCTGCTGCCCCATCCATGCTCAAACCACATTCTTCGGGATTATCGCGATAGAAAATCCATCCCACAACTCCCATCCCAATACCGATAAAAACTGCCATTATTACCAAAGTATGCCGCCAACCCCAAATGTTCATCCATGAACTTAACATTAGGGGAATAATGGCAAACCCAAAAGACATCAATATCCCAGCAATACTAGAGGTGAAACCTCGACGACGTTCAAACCATTTGCCCAAGGTTATGAGGCTGATCATAGTCAGCATACCTTGACCACTAAAGCCAAGGCTGATAAAACCGAGGACTAGTATCACCAGCACGATAGTTGAATATAGTTCGATGGGTAGCTGGTTATCAAGCAGGGTAGCTAGCTGATCGCTAAAGCTAAGATAGCAAAGTGTTACGGCTAGCCAGATCGATGAGCCAATTACCAGCGCCCGCGCCCCAAATCGATCTAGTAAAACTCCTCCTATAGGCAACAATAGACCACTTGCCAAGGTACCTACTAAATAGGCATTGCTAAGTTCTAAGCGTGAAAGACCACTGGCTAACAGCAAATGATCGGTGAAAATGCTCAGCCCCATAGTATGACCAGGGAGACTCATAATCATCCCAACTGTACAAACAGCTAGAATAATCCAGCCGTAAAAAAACGGGAAACGGCTGGGCTGGAAGGGATAGTTAGGATCTAAAAGATTTTTGGTAGTGATCTTGACTCTTAAAGGGGGAAAAGAACTTCCAACTAATTCCGACCTGGAAATCATGCAAAAAAACCTTATTTATTGCTAATTTTTATTTAAATTGCCACACTTGACCATACCTACCTTCCTTTGATGAACCAGATTTCGTTTTTGCAAAATCCGTTACTGAACGAGAAGTTGGGGAACCAGACAAGCAGGTGAAAAAAATGGTTTAATTTATATCCCTTAAGATATTAGCAAAAATCTTAAGATTGTTTCACATTTTTTATTGAAAATACGTAGCCAATCTTGCTTTCGTGTTTTACTGTTAACTTTCTCTATGGTTCCCTCCTCTGACGAGTCATCGGTGAGAGTCAAAATCCACAAGTTTTTGAAAATCCTCAAGCTTGAGATGAGATAATGGTTAACTCATAGGTCATTGGTGAGATAGAAAATGAACCAACCTATCAAGAGAGCATTTTTGGACACCGAAGATGGGCAGATTCTCTATCGAATCGGAGGAGATGGGGCCCCTCTGCTTTTACTGCACATGACTCCCCGCAGTAGTGATGAATTTCTAGAATTGATGCCAATTCTTGCCCAAAACAGATGTACCATCACCATGGATCTCATGGGATTAGGTGATTCTGACAAGCCCCCCAGAGTTTATTCTGTTGCCGACTATGCCAAAACAGTGATTGCTCTTTGGGATGAATTGGGCATCAAAAAAAGCAGTATTCTCGGTAATCTGACAGGGGCTTATATCGCTGGGGAAGTAGCAGCCGCTTACCCAGAGCGAGTGGAAAAACTTATCCTCTGCAATGTACTTGGATTTGATCAAGAGGAAAGAGATAAGATTTTAAAGAGATATACTGAAGGGTTTAAAATTAAGGAAAATGGCTCCCACTTAATGGAGCGATGGTTGGCTCGTGTCAATTACGTCGGCAAAGGAGAACTAAATCATCGTTGTGTTATAGATGATTTAAAGTGTTTTGGCTCTCCTGTATATCCTGGTTTGGCTGTGGCTAACTACTGTCTTGATGCCAAGGAAAGATTCCGTTTGATTAAGTGTCCTACTCTGATTATGTCAGGGGAAAAAGCTTTAGAACCATTAGAAAAAGTTGGTTTAGCTAAAGCTGATAATCAATTGTGGCTCTCAGAAGTAATTCCTCATAGTAAAGAAGTTGAACTGAAAGGCGGAACCCTATGGATGATAAATCAGATGCCTGAAGAAATCTCTAAAATAGTTAGCGATTTTTTGAATAACACAGGCAATTAAAGATTAATTTAATGCTTCAAAAGCTTGACTGACGACTTTCTCAAGAAAATTGTTGGTTTTATCAAAAATAGGGCAAACAATGAAACAAATAAGAAGAGCATTTTTAGATACAGAAGATGGGCAGATTCTTTACCGTATTGGTGGAGAAGGAGAGCCTTTAGTTTTACTTCATCAAAATACAAAAAGTAGTGATGAGTATAGAGAATTGATGCCAATTCTTGCTCAAAAAAGACTTGTCATCGCTATGGATTTTTTAGGATTTGGTGATTCTGATAAGCCTCCCAGAATGTATTACATTGAAGACTACGCAAAAACAGTCATGCTGCTTTTACATTCGTTAGGAATAAAAAAAGCTAGCATTCTTGGACATCATACAGGTGCTTTTGTAGCGGGAGAAGTGGCCGCAGCATATCCTGAAAGAGTTAACAAACTTATCTTGTCTAGTATCGATTATTTCGATGAACAGGAAAGAACAGCACTCTATAACAGATTTTCTGATGCTTTCCAAATCAAAGAAGACGGTTCTCACCTGATAAAAAGATGGCCAGTTCGCTTAAGTTATATAGGCTCGATAGAATTAAATCACCGTTGTTTTTTAGATGAATTGAAATGCTATGGCTATCCACCCTATGCACCTTTTGCTATTGTCAACTACGCAGGGAAGTCAATAGAACGATTTGGTTTAATCAATTGTCCAACTCTTATATTGTCTGGAACAGAGGATATAAAACAACTTGAGCGACTGGGTTTAGCAAAGGCAGAAAACCGACAGTTTATTGCAAAAGCAATTTCTCATGCCAAGGTTGTTGATATTGAAGGTGGGACAATATACATGATGAATCAGAGGCCGGAAGAAATATCAAAAGTAGTAATAGATTTTCTAGATGTAAGAGGTAATTAAGGTAATGCCAAGAAAGCACGTTGAGTTTATTCAATCAGCCGATGTAGAGCAAAAACCTTGGGTTGTGGAAGGGCTTCCCAAAGGTGCTATGACAAGAATTTTGAGTATTGATCCCGAAACTGGGGACTCCACCGAACTTGTTGAGTGGACACGGAACTTGAAGAGTGATTCTGGTTATTTCAACTGCGACTTGGAAATTTTTGTTCTCATGGGCAAGATCCGAATTGGGCAACTTCATTTGGGAAGATATACTTACGGCTTCATTCCCAAAGGTGTTTGCATAGAAGCATGGAGCATCCAGGAAAAAACTACAGCATTATGGATGCCTGCAAGTCACCCCAGCTTTGTCAAATCACGAGAAGACTTGCCAGGAGCCAAAAGACAATTCTATATCCCTTCTTCATGTTCGCAAATTATACCTTGGTCTTCTACTCTTACACCAGGTTTTCCGCTAGGAGCAATGAGAAAAACTCTACGCATAGATACTGATGCTAAAAAAAGTACCTGGCTTCTCGGTTGTTTGCCGCAGTTTGCTATCAATTCTGCAGAGTATCATCCCCTTACTGTTAGTGAGGAACACTTTGTTCTCCAGGGAAGCCTTGCAACCCATGCAGGTACATTGACTCCAGGCTGTTACTTGTGGCGTCCTGGACTGATTCCACACGACCCAGCATACACGGAAACCGGATTCTTTTCCTTTGTTCGCGGAGGCTACCCTCATCTTTCGTACCATGGTTGGGTCCCTCCGTTTCACAGTTACTATCCCTGGGATTGGAATAAAGAGACAAGATAGTGATGAAAAACCCTAGGTTAAAACAAATGGATACAGATAATCAATTCTTTAACGATCAGTGGCAATTTTCTCAAAAAGTACTGAACAATTATTCGACCTACTAAAACCTAATGGAATGCTGATTATCATTGATATTGTCCGATTGGAAGAAGAAGAGCGAGGAAATTATATTAAACGTTACTTAAATCATTTCCGTAAAGATTGGTCTTTAATCTCATCTCAAGAATATTCGATGATTGAAAACCATATATCTCTTGTGATTTTCCTGAAACTCACAAGACACTATCTGAAATCGCCCGTAAGCACAATTTTAATCGAGTTGAGTGTTTATATCAAGACTCTCTTGAGACCACACAATTATTGTGTTTCCCAAAAACGGATTTATTCTAATAATTGATACTCATGAAAGTGGCACTAGTAACTGGAGGAACTCGTGGTATAGGTTTAGCGATTTCCCGCAAACTGGCGAGTGACGGCTTCAATCTTGTTCTTGGGTACAATTCCAATCATGAAGCTGCACTCGAAGCCAAGAATGAGTTGGAAGAGTCTAAGATCAAGGTTGTGACAGTAGCAGGAGACATCAAAAAATCTGAAACAATTGATCAACTTTTCACCGCTGTAGAAAAAAAATTCAATAGCCAATTAAGAGCTTTTGTTCACGCAGCTGGTTACGCAATCACAGCTACACTTCCTGGAGGATTCACTTTTGAACAGTATGAGGAAGCTCAAGAAATCTATCCGAAAAGCTTTCTCAGGTGCATGGAAAAGGCTTTAAATTACATGAGTGACAATCAGGGTAGGATAGTAGTCATCTCTGCTAGTGGTGTTCACAACCCTGGTAAAGTATATGCGATCGCTGCGCCAGCAAAAGCTGCAATGGAGGTACTTGCTAAGCACTATGCTATAGCTGTAGCTCCACGGGGAATTACCATCAATGTTGTCACACCAGGCTACATTAAGACTGAGGCATGGGATGGGTATCTAGATAAGCTTCCCTATATTGACAAAGTGCCACCAAACGTAACTCCCATGAGAAGATGGGGGCAGCCTGATGACATTGCTCCCTTAGTAGCTTTTCTTTGTTCACAAGAGAGTGGATTCATCACAGGTCAAAATATTTATGTAGATGGTGGAGTAGGACTTGCCTTGTTTTGGAACATTCATCGTCTGAGCGAAAATCTCAAGTCAGAATAATCATCGCTGATTTTTAAGTGTTGTGGAAACTGAGAGGATTATTAGGGTATTATCTGCTTCTTTAATTCTTGCATAACAATTAGTTTCTCTAATCATTAGGAAGATTATCTTAAGCTTCTAAAGCTTTGTCCCACTCTAACTGATGAGCCAAACCATACTTAATAAAATCTTCCTTTTTAGCTCGATCGCTTTTCCCAAAAACACCCAAACTGTAAGGATTATCTTGCATACGTTGGGTAACTAATTTTTTTTCCAGTTGTATCACTTTCTCCCTAGGTTGATCAGTTTTAAAAAAGTCTACCACTAAGACGGTTCTATCATAATTAGTGTAATTATGCGGACAGTGTGGATAGCTATGATCTAAAACCATAAACTCACCGACCTGCCAATAAAGCTTATCATGGCATATTTTCATGGCTACATCTCCCTCAGGCACAATTAATCCTAGATAGCCACGATTCATATGAGGGTTATAGTTAACATGCAGTTTGATATCTAAGCCTGGATGAAATGTCCCAAAATAGACATTTCTAATGGTACCATCGTTAATCGAGTTAGCTTTGGCGATCGCCAAAGCCAAATTAGGAAAATATTTCTCCCTTAACGCCAGGACTTTTTTGGAGGCAGCCTCTGGTTCATAATTAGGGTAGTGTATTTGATGCACTTGGATATATTCTTCAATAAAGAGACCTTGAAATAACACCCCAAAAGCACTATATTTACCATTGCCTTTAGTTTTAATTGTTTTGCTTTGAGGACCCATAAGAGCATAAGCTAACTTTAATTCCTGCTCAGATGCCTGTTTAGTAAAGTGTATAAACTCATCTCTAATCACTTGCCAGTTATCTTGAAGGCTGTTGAGAAAAGGAAATTGCTTTGGATCCAGATGATACTCGTTATAAATTGCCATTGTCTTTTCTCCTTAATTTGAACTAAGAGGTGTATCATGCCAGAGGCTGCTCTACTGGACAAAATTATCAAAAACGTGCGTGTGGTTCGTCCCCACCAGCAATCTGTTAAACAGCTAGACTTGGGAATTAAAGATGGCAAATTTGCCCAGATTTCAGCTAATATTAGTCCAGACCAGGCAAAAGATGTCTTAGATGCCCAAAATCTGCTTGGTTTTCCCGGTGTCGTTGACGCCCACATGCATATCGGTATCTATCAACCCCTCAATCAAGATGCCGTTACAGAAAGCCAGGCAGCCGCGATGGGAGGGGTTACTACTAGCCTAAATTACATCCGCACAGGCAAGTACTATCTAAACAAAGGCGGCTCTTATCAGGGTTTCTTTCCAGAGGTACTAGCACTCTCAGAAGGCAATTTCTTCGTTGATTACGGTTATCATGTTGCACCGATTAGCAACAGCCACATCAATGAAATGCAGTTACTCTTCGAGGAGCATGGCATATCCTCATTCAAAATCTTTATGTTCTACGGTGGCTATGGTTTACACGGTCTTTCAGATCAGCAAAATCTGTTTCTGATGATCAATAAAGAGGAACGCTATGATCTTGCCCATTTTGAATTTATCATGCGCGGCCTCACCCAGTTGAGGGAAAGTTATCCCCAAGCCAAGGATTATATTAGCCTCAGTTTACACTGCGAAGTTGCTGAAATTTTAAACGCTTATACTAAAATAGTCGAGCGTGACCAGACACTCACAGGTCTCAAAGCCTACAGTGCTGCTCGCCCTCCTCATTCCGAAGGACTAGCAATTTGCATCGCCTCTTATCTTGCCCATGAGACCAACTGTGTAAATATTAATTTACTACATTTAAGTTCCCGCAAAGCCCTCGAAGCAGCACTGATTATGCAGAGTGCTTTTCCCCATATCAACTTCCGACGGGAATTAACAGTAGGACATTTACTGTTGGATATAGAGGCACCAACAGGTTCGAGAGCCAAAGTTAATCCGCCCATCCGCTCCCGCGAAGATGTTGAATACTTGTGGCAAGCAGTACTAAAACGCCAAGTTGATTGGATTGTCAGTGATCACGCCTGTTGTTCAGCTGAGAAGAAGGTAAGTCTCAAATATCCTAACAATATCTGGTTGGCGAAAGCTGGCTTTGGTGGTACGGAATATTTACTTTCCGGGGTTTTTAGTGAAGGCAGTAAGCGGGGTATGTCTTACAATCATATGGCTGAGTTGTTGTGCTTGAATCCAGCTCAGCGCTTTGGTTTGCTGGAGAAAGGGGACATTGCTGTTGGCTACGATGCTGACTTGGTACTGTTAGATCCTAATGAAACCTTTGTTGTCCGTGCTGCTGAGTCTGAGTCGCAGCAAGGCTATACGCCCTTTGAAGGTTTGGAGTTAACTGGGAAAGTTAAAAGTACTTTTTTGCGTGGTAACCTGATTTATGACCGGGGGCAGATTATTGGTTCGCCCACTGGGAAGTATCTGAGACGCCCCTATCTCAAAAATTAGCTTGTCCGGCAAGAAGCCCCACGGTGGATAAGAAAGCCACCTTTGGCGGTGTCTAGTTTAGTATTTCCTTGTGTAAGAGTTTGACACTCCCCCACCTAGAAGGAGAGGGATTCTTGAATCATAGAGAGAGCTTAGCAAAAGGGATTTCTCCACCCTGCCAGAGGCCCCGCTCTCCTCAAGCGTAACTTCCCGCATGCCCTGCGGTAGATCCAAGCTAGAATGCTCGTTCATCATTCCAGCCCTGGTTGAGAATATTAATCGCCGCATTATGATCACGATCTAATACCGTGTGGCACTTAGAGCATTGATGAGTTCTCGTGCTGAGACTTTTCTTCACCAATTCCCCACAGTTAGAACAATTTTGGGATGTCGAGTGGGGCGCGACGGAGAATACTATCCGCCCATGAACCTTGCCGAAATATTCCAACCAGTCGGCAAACATTGACCACGATGCGTCAGATATCGACTTCGCCAGCTTATGGTTTTTCACCATATTGCGTACTTTGTTAAACTAAGCCGGACGATCACCCGACCGACTCGTCTTCAAAACCGGACGTGAGATTTTCACCTCATCCGGCTCCTCAATGTAAGAACTCTTGACATGAGTACCGTGTATTTTATCGTGGCAAT
>JAAHGS010000093.1 GCA_010692645.1 Symploca sp. SIO2E9 | reverse complement strand
TATCTTTGACACCTAGAATTATTTTACAACAAAAACATTTACTAAAGCATCGTCGGAATAAATTCGATTCGTGACCCTACCATTGGTTAAAACCAACGCGCTCTCCCTCGAAGTTGTTTTTTGTTTTTCTAGCTTGTGAACTACCTTATCTGAGATTGAAAATATAGCAGTACGCATTTTGGTTAGGACACTACCATTAGCTGTAAAGACAGAATAAATCATCAATTGACTCCAAAAAAAGATGTCCTAACCGTAGCGCGTAGCGCTATACTAACTCCATTCGGCTAGAACAATTTTACCAATAGTTCTACCCTTTTCAAGACGTTGATGAACCTCCCGTAGGTTTTTAGCGTTGATAGGTTTGACTACATCATTGCAAGTTGTAATAATTACACCCTCTTCGATCAGTTGACTCAACTCATTAAGTAAATTACCTTGCTCTGCCATATCTTCTGTTTGATACATCGAGCGAGTAAACATAAATTCCCACACCATACCAGCACTCTTACTTTTTAAAGTATCCATATCTAGCGGTTGTTCATTTTCCACAATCGAACCAATCATTCCTTGAGGTTTGATTGCTTTAGTCATAGCTTGCCAGTGACCATCGGTGTCGTTCAAGCAAAGAATGTAATCGACATTTTGATAACCAACTTTATCTATCTCGCCTGCAAGATTATTTCGATGATTGACCACTTGATCAGCACCAAGTTTTTGACACCAAGCGATAGTTTCTGGACGAGAAGCCGTAGCAATGACATTAAGCTTGGCTAGCTTTTTCGCTAGTTGAATGGCAATAGAACCAACTCCCCCTGCACCATTGATAATTAAAATTGATTTGCCTGCATCTGCTCCTTTTCTATCAATATTGAGTCTTTCAAACAGAGCTTCCCAAGCAGTGATACCAGTAAGAGGAAAAGCTGCTGCATTAGCAAAATCTAAATTCTTGGGTTTGCGACCGACAATTCTGGCATCCACCAAATGAAATTCGCTGTTGCTACCAGGACGAGTAATATCTCCTGCATAATAAACCTCCTCTCCACGTTGAAATTCTGTTACTTCTTCTCCAACTTCTACCACTACACCTGAGGCATCCCAACCAATAATTCGGGGTGAGGATTCAACCTTATCTTTAGGAGAGCGGACTTTAGTATCTACTGGGTTAACAGAAATAGCTTTAACCTGTACCAGTAAATCTTTGCCTTTGGCTACAGGTTTAGGAATTTCAAGATCTAACAGACTATTTTCATTGTCAATGGGTAAATATTTTGTTAAACCTACTGCTTTCATAGTTTTTACCTCCAAATTTTAAATATTATTAGCTTATGGTGACACAGCCTCGTTCTTGCTGTGAATGGGCAATTTGGGCGCGGTTACTTCTTGGGCTGCGCCGGGAAAACGTCGAACTTGCCCTCCATGCGCACGTAGATGATGCACTCCTCTCCCGCTTCGCACGAGACTTGATGCACCGCCTCTCCCTTCGAGCTGAAATAACTGCCCGGCTCTAAAGTCTTGACATCGTTCTCGCCCGACAGCAGGTGATTGGGGCTACCCTGGATCACTACAGCGCGGAATGTCGAGCCGTGGCTGCGCATCATGCCAGTAAATCCGGTGGGCAGCTTAACGAGGGTTCCGTTCAACTGATCGTCCTGCGGGTTGCCCCAAAGAAAGGCTACCTTTGCTCCATTGGCAGAGGTTGGCATTCCGGGCTGATCGATCCAAACTATGTTCGATGCGTCCAGGTTAATTGGCTTGTCTTCGCTATGAAACATCTTCTCGGCAGGAAGGACTCCAAATGCATCCTCAATCTCTATGTATGCTAGGGGGTTACTACCCTTGGCAGCGGTAATGTGCACACCTCCGGCGGGCTGCGTCCAGAAAGATCCCGTCGGCATATACATCTCCTCGGCATTAGGCTCATCGTTGTGAATGGTGCCACTAATGACCACTCCGCGGTAGGCGATATTGTGAATATGAGGTGGCGACTTGAAGCCGTCCACTGGCTTAAGAAGAAAGCCTGCTGCTCCAGGGCCGGTGCGATCGCCCCAAAGGGTACCAGCCTTCGGGCTATTGTCGCCGCGGGCGGGGTTGAGCTGCTCCCACTTGACTTCGGATGTCAAGACAACCTTGGAGGTTGGCTCGGCGGCTTGTTCCGGAGCGATACTATCTGATGCGACCTGCGAGCTATGGCAGCCGGATACGCCGATTGCAAGTGCGAGTAGTAGAAACGTTCTCATCTTCTTCATTACTTAATCTCCTGAAGATCTAAGAGCCCCTCGTTCCAATTGTGCTGGTTATTCATATCATTTTGTATGCCGTTGTCGTCTGCGTATTGGAAACGTTTCTGCGCAGGGGTACGGCTCATCGCCTGATAGAGCCAATAAGCTTCTTCCTTCAGCGCCTCTTCTATTGGCTTGTCGATTGAAGCATAGACAGCCTGTTTACAGGCATTAATTGAATCAGCTGGGAAATGGGCAATGCGTTTTGCCAACTCATCGACATAAGCACCAATCTTCTCGGCATCGAGAGCCTTATTAATAGTGCCATAGGCTTCTGCTTCATCTGCATCAAAATCACGCGCACTTAAAATAATTTCCAATGCACGTCCTAAACCTGCCTGACGAGCCATGCGTGATGCGCCACCACCACAAGGCAGAATGCCCATACCGACTTCCATCTGCATAAATTTTGCCTTACCACGAGCTGCAAAACGCATATCGCAGGCCAGCGCAAATTCATGACCGCCACCGCGTGCGAACCCTTCGATTTTGGCGATAGTCGCCTGTGGCAGTTTACTAATACGTTCCAGCGTGGTCTGTAAATAGAGCAGTGTCACCTCGTCACGTGATACCGCAGTCGTGGACATGTCTTTGAGAAAATTCGTATCCGCATGCGCCACAAAAATTTCTGGATGCGCAGATTGGAAAACAACAACCTTGAGACTGCGGTTGCCCTCGAGTGTTTCTGCCAAACGATTGAGATCATCGAGCATCGGAATACCTTGAATATTCACAGGAGGGTAATCAAAAGTAACAGTAAGGACTGCTCCGTCCTTTGTAGCCTTGAATGTAGTGTAGTTTTCGTAAGCCATATCTATCTCCTTTTGCAAGTTAAAACTTAGGCGGGTCAGTGAGCTATCGCTTTAAGGCTTGAAGCCCTGTTCGCTTTAGCACGGGGTGCTGACTGTTTTATGAGTTCTATGGTTAAAAGTATGATAAAAATGCAAATAATAACAGGTACGCACAATTTTTTCATATAGTTACTTTTGAGTAACTATTGAAAGGTTTAGAGAATTATGGCGCAGAAAAACAATTACGATTGTCCCTATGGATGCTCTGTCGAAGCCACATTATCGGTGATTGGTGGACGGTGGAAATCCGTGATTATTTTCAATCTCTTGCAGAATGATGTCTTGCGCTTCGGCCAATTGAAGAACAAAATCGAAGGTATTACGCAGCGCATGCTTACTAATCAACTACGCGAATTGGAAAAAGATAATATTGTCGCGCGAAAAGTCTATGCTGAAGTACCGCCGCACGTAGAATATTCGCTTACAGATTATGGTCGTACTCTGGAGCCAATTATGATTGCCATGAGAGATTGGGGAGCCGAGCATATGCATGTAAAATGTGATGAGTCCTCGGCTTTGTAAAGCAATGGAGTAAATTTGGTCGTTCAAGCAGTTTTTATAGCAACCGACATGTCGGTTAGGACATCGTATTTTGATTCAAAGGGAACTCTTAACAGGGAACAGGGAAAAAGAAAGTGTCCTAACAGCTGTGGCGACTGCTATATCTCTGAAAATATTGAAAATCAAAGATACATTGAATCAGCAGTACAATTTAACTCAATGAGATGCGGATATCGCTATTCGTACTACTAATAACCCACCAGAACATTTACTAGGGCATAAAATTGCTCAAGCTGCGATCGCTATTTATGGTTCTAAAAATTATTTAGTTGCCAATGGTATGTCTAAATTCTCCAAAGTTACTCACGTAATCTACGATCTAGATGGCTTGCTACTAAGTACAGAAACCTTCCATACAAAGGTTAACCAGACGATTGCCAAGCGCTACGGCAAAACTTTTGACAAGTCAATCAAGTCTCAGACTAATGGTAGAAATGCCTTTGATTCTGCCCAGATTTTAGTTGAAATGCTAGAATTGCCCCTAACTCCTCAGGAGTATATGCAACAGCGCAATCAATTAATCTATAAGCTATATCCCCAAGCAAAACCGCTTGCTGGTGCTGTAGGCTTGACTAAGCATCTCGCCTCACATCAAATACCCCAAGCAGTAGCAACTAGTTCTGCTCGTGGTCCTTTTGAATTGAAGACAACCCATCACCAAGAATGGTTTACTCTATTTAACTCCATTGTTCTGGGTGATGACCCAGCCATCAACCAAGGCAAACCAGCACCAGATATTTTTTTAATTGCTGCAGAGCGTTTGGGTGCCTCACCTGAGCAATGTCTAGTCTTTGAAGATTCCATAGCTGGGATGGAAGCAGCTATGGCAGCTGGCATGTCAGTTGTAGTTGTCCCTGATCCCAATATGGATCAACAACTATACTACAGTGCCAGCCAAGTCCTCAAGTCCTTGGGAGACTTTGAACCGCAGCTGTGGCAGTTGCCTGCATTTACTGATTGACCTCTTTTGCAACTAAGCATCTTTCTGGATATACTCTCTAATCATGCTCAGGTCAGTGTAACAGTCAACAAGATTGATAAGTGTATCACTAGTCATCGAACGCAAACTGACCAACTCAAGCCGTACTCCTTCATAACTAACCTTATTAACCGCATATGCTAAATCTCCATCGCCACTGACTAAAACGGCTGTGTCGTAGTAACCTGCCAAAGTCATCATATCTACAGCGATTTCTACATCTAAATTGGCTTTTTTAGAGCCGTCTAGATGCTCAACTAACTCTTTAGCTACTACACGATAGCCGTTGCGGCGCATCCACAGCAGAAAGTTTTGTTGCCTTTCATTATTTGTGTCAACACCGGTGTAAAAGAAAGAACGCAACAGTCGAGAACCACCAGTTAAGCAACAAAGAAGTTTAGCGTAGTCGATTTCAATACCTAATTGCAAGGCAGCATAAAATAGGTTGGCACCATCAATGAAAATGGCAACTCTACCACGATTCAGGTTATCAATAGCAGGAATTTTGACATCGGTATCTAGCATTCCCATGTCTTCTGAAATTGTGTTGGCTACAATACCACGATTTCCAGTTTTGCTAAAGAGTTTCAGAGTTGGAGAGCTGGGAAAATTAGCGCTATGCATTGATTTATTATCCTAATTACTTTCGTTAAAATTTTAAACAGTGATTTGAAACTAAGTAAAGCCTTTTAAGTTAGTTCACTAATCAACAGTATGCAATATTTCTTCAAGAAATAGATGTCCCAAAGCTGAAGTGTTTGCCATCAAGGCATCCTTAGCATTTTGTTTAATCAAGATTTCTCCAGTATGATTGGCGCTAAAGTCTTGACCGAGAATGAATCCTCTACTGGTTAATTTTTGAATAGCAAACATAATTGCTCCTTCTTTCAAGGTAAGTTGACCTTCGAGATCGTATAAATTTTTCAGAATCCACTGGAAAGTACTAGAATCACTGTCAGATATCTGAAATATTGCTACAGTCATAATTGACTTAACATGTTCAGAGCCAATTAGAGCAACAAGAGTCTTCTTACATGCTTCCACAAGTTCCATGTTTTGAAGTTTTAAGGCTCCAACTATCAAGGTGACGCTTAGATAAAATTTTTCTGTATAGTCGATGTTGCGCATAATGACTCAGCCTCTTATTATATACTAAGTAGTCGGACATAATTAAAGTTAACTATGAGGAAGAGGGAGCAGGGAACAGGGAGTGGGGAATAGCAAGGGTTTGAGGACAAATAATATTTCTTAATACAGCGAACAAAATTTATGTCTGACTACTTAGATGAGTATTTTTATCTAGCTATGTAACCATTATTGCCAATAGCAAATATAGCAGTTATTAATTTGATTTTGATAACCTACAAAGCTTGGAATTTTAGAAAATAGGAGATAGGGCATAGGGAAAGAAGATCAAACGTATCTTATTTAAATGAGAATTGTTTAATTTTTTATCAAAAGTTGAATATTATTTAAGCTACTATAAGTTCTGATGATAATACTAAAAACAATAGCTTGCTCAGAAAAAACCGAGTCAGTTTACAAACAATTCGGATTCTCCAGCTGTTGGGCAAGTGTAACTAAGCTGGGTTAGTGCCAATCTACACTTGACACCAAAACCCAACCTTGGCACCTTAACTGATGATAGGTTGCGTATCCCTTGGATCCTCCAGGAATATCATAATCTGTTACCACATATTCTGGAAAAGCTGTGTAAGGTTGCCAGGATTGATTGGGTTTAATCCGCAAGTGTAAAATTTTTTCTTGATCGTCTCCTTCTATAGGCAACCAACACATTTGTTTAGACATGGAGAATAATTGAACTTAAAGCAAGGCAATCTTTACCTCAGACAACAACTGATGTCTGACTAAGCAGCACAGGCATAAGCAAGTACAATCAGGCCAATGCCAATACCAACGCTAGAGATAATAGGCATCCATTGAAATTGTAAAATCATTACGGCTCCTAAATTTTAGTGACTTATAGAGACTGCTAAACTGCCTCTATCTTCAGATTAGAACTAAAAAATGAAGAACCTCTGAAGAGTTAGGAAATTTTTTTCAAAAGTACCACTTTGAGATATCTCCCATACTTACCCGAAGAGGTTGGCGCAGGGCTTGTTGCCGACAAGCTAAAGTTTACACCAGTAACTTAACCATTCCAACCCAAAAACTCTGCCACTTGTTCAGCTAGAGTCATCGTCTTAAAAGGTTTAGCGATAGTTGCCGTGACACCTAGTGTAGCGAATCGACGTTGATCAGCCGACTGCACCTTGGCAGTCAGAAAGATAACGGGGATTTTATCAGTGGCAGGATTAGTCTGTAGGTTTTGAAAAGTGGCGATCCCATCCATCTCCGGCATCATCACATCTAGAAGAATAGCATCCGGTTGTTGGACTTTGGCGATCGCAATGCCCTCAGAACCAGAACTAGCGGTTAATACTTCCCAACCACCTACTACTTCGAGAGCAATTTGAGCCACTTCTCTAATATCTTCTTCATCATCAATGATCAAAATACGTTTGACTCTCAAGATTGCTCTCCACTTCTATCTATAATAATACGGTTGAGCAAATTAATTACTCGCTGCTCGAATTCCTCTGGTGTGATGCGACCTTTGGTTAGAAATAAAGTTTGCCCTAGCTTGAGTCTTTCTCGGTCAGATTCATCCAAATCGTGGGCTGTATACACAACCAGAGGCACTTGGCACAAGCGATTATGTTGCCTAAGCCAGTCTACTATGGCAAAACCATCCCATTCTGGTACTACCAGGTCAAGTACCAACAAATCAGGAATAATACGTTGACTACAATCAATAGCTTCACGTCCCGTCTGGGCATGATAGGTTTCAATACCATAGCGCCTAAACCCAGTCATCAGTACTTGTGCTAAATCGAGGTCATCCTCTACAATCAAGACTTTGATAGTCTGATTTTTGCTAGCCAAGGCTTTTGCTAAAGCTTGGAAGAGCAATCTTTCATCTGGGGGTTTAATAATCCAGTCACTCACCTCTGGATGTTGAGCTCCTCTAGCATCTGGCAATAAACCACTGAGGATGATTACTGGGATCTTGCTAGTCTGGGGCTGTTGTTTGAGAGCTGCTAGAGTGTCCCAGCCGTGCATACCGGGCATGAGCAGATTCAGGAGAATAACATCAGGCTGCTGTTGCACTGCCAGATCCAAAGCTTCATTGCCAGAAGCGACAGTAATTGCTCTAAAGTTTTGCTGTTCTAGCATCAGCTTGATCACAGTGCGAACTGAGGGGTCATCGTCGCACACAAGTACCAAGGGATCGGAGGGATTAACTCTGGGTACCGTTCTTTCTGCTGGTAACACTGGCAGGGTCAAGAAAAAACTACTGCCGATTCCGAGAGTACTCTCAGCCCAGATGCGCCCACCGTGATGCTGCACAATCGTGCGACAAATAGCCAGACCCAGACCAGTACCTCCTTTCTTGCGCGAGTCAGACGCATCGACCTGTTGAAAACGCCCAAATATCGTTTCAATCATATCAGCTGGGATACCCCTTCCTAAATCCCTGACCTGAAATTTTATCTGCCTGGCATCTGCTGGGATTAGAGATTGGTGTAATTGAGTGCTCTGGGATGGTGATTCCTCTTGTAACTGGGCACTTAACCAGACAGTAGCACCAGGGGGAGAAAATTTAATCGCGTTGCTAAGCAAGTTAGTTAACACCTGAATTATGCGGTCTGGATCAGCCCACAGGCGAGCTGATAAACTAGAAACCGATAAAGTCACATTCGCCTTCTGAGCCATGTTCTGTAAGGCTTCCTTGGAACTAGTCATCAAGTTGGCAGCGTCACAGACTTGTTTAGTCATCGTGACTTTGCCTGACTCAATGCGTTCGATATCAAGGATGTCGTTAATCAAGCGCACTAATCGATCTGCGTTATTGGCAGCAATGTCAAGCATACGCTGTGCCCGCTCTGGTTGAGTACGCAAAACCCCACTAGCGAGCAAATCTAGAGCTCCAAGAATTGAAGTCAGGGGCGTCCGCAACTCATGGCTAACTAAAGAGACAAATTCATCCTTGAGTTGCTCAACTTCCCGGCGATCGCTAATATCAATACAGGAGCCAATATAACCAGCAAAACTACCATCGGGCATAAATCTGGGCACACCTGTGTCTAAAATCCAGCGATATTCTCCATCGGCGCGCCGCAGGCGATACTCTCTTTGGAAGGTCTCTCGAGTCTCAAAGGCCCTTCTATAGTTATCGAGGCAATATCGTAAATCTTCTGGATGAACCAGCTCTAACCAACCATCGCTTATTTCTTGTACCAAAGTCCTGCCGGTAAAATTCAACCAGCTCTGATTGAAAAAAGTATACCTGCCATCTATCCCAGATATCCACAGCAATACAGGGGCGCTGTTTGCCATAGTACGAAACCGCTGTTCACTCTCTCGCACAGTTTCTAACAGCTGACCTTGAGCCAAGGCAATCCCTACTTGATCAGCCAACCCTTGCAACAGTTCAGTTTCAAAGACTGTCCACTGCCTGGGTGTAGCACATTGATGAGCAATCAGCAAACCCCAGATTTGGGACCTTTGGAAGATGGGCATCACCAGGTTAGCCTTGACGCTAAACTGCTGGAGCAGTTCTATATGGCAAGCCTGTATATTAGAATTTTCTAAATCTTCAATTACACTAACTCGACCCTGACGGTATCGCTCTAGATACTCTTGGCGAAAGCAAGGGTCATCGATGTTTTGTCCTAGCATCACCGGCCAACCGGGAACTACTGCCTCTTTAACTATTGTTCCAAAACCATTTGAGTCAAGTTGGAAAAGTACAACTCGGTCAGCTTGGAGAAACTTTTGCACTTCCGTGACAGTAGTTTGTAAAATTTCTTCTAGTTGCAAAGACTGGCGAATTTTCAGCGTCAAATCAGCAAACAATAGCCCTCGTCGGTGTTGACGCCGTAATTCTGCAGCTGCCTGCCGTCGCTCCCTTGCTGCTAAATCGGCGGCAATAAATTTACCAATGCTTTGGGCAATTAACTCAACAATTTCCTGCTCGTGAGGCTCAAAATTGTTATTTCTAACCTCTGTTGAGGAAAAATTGAGCGTTCCGTAAATCTCACTATTGACTAAAATGGGAGTACCAATATATGACTCCAGCTTGAGATTTTGGTACACCGGATGGGTTTGCATTGCCTCAATCTCACCCACATGAGTATAGGTAATTGTTTTTTGTTGTCTAATTACTGCTTGGCAGTAGGTATCATCTAGGGCAAACTCTAATCCCGGTAATAAATTTTCACAATCAGTTTTGACGGCAAGGATAATATAGGCTTGGTCTACAATTTGACTAATAATGCCAGTGGAAAGTCCTAGAATTTCGCATCCAGTCTCCAGATAATCAGCAAAGAGATCCTCAGGGTTTCGGTAACTAGTAGTATTAATCCGATGTAAGTGTTTGAGGTTGGTACTGAAGTTTGCCAGTGCTGCCTCAACTTGCTTACGTTCAGTAATATTATGGTTGATGCCAATAGTTGCCACCAGCTTGCCGTATTCATCTAGCATCGGTACAACTGTGGTTTCGCAAATACCCTCAGTTCCATCTTGGCGCAGGAAATTAATTTCGCCATACCAACGCCCCTTACGCCTCATCCCTTCAATAATCTGTTTAGTTAGGAAAGCCGACTCTTCCGGCTTGTGCACAATTCCAGGAGTTTTTCCTAAAAACTCAACTTTGAGATAGCCGAACATCCTTTCAGCTGCTGAATTACAGTCAATGATCTGACCTTCTAAATTAGTAAGGATAACCCCATCAGTTATACTCTCAAAAATCAGTGCCTGCCGCCATAGAGATTCTTCTGCCTGTTTCCGTTGAGTGATGTCAAGATTTACCCCTACCATCCTGACAGCTGTGCCTGTATTGTTATAAAAGACTTGACCTTGATCAGCGCACCAGCGGATTCTACTGTCAGGCAAGACGAGGCGATATTCGATCTCGTAGTCTTCCCCGTGGCAAACGGCGCGCTCAATTGCCTCCAGAACGCGAGTACGGTCTTCCGGGTGTAACATAGCAGTGAAGGTTTCATAGCGACCATCAAAGCTTCCTGCCCTCATCCCCAACAGGAGTTCTAGGTTTGAAGACCAAGTGAGTTCGTTAGTGAGGATATTCCAATCCCAGGTACCCATACGAGCTACTTCCAGGGCAATTCTGAGTCTTTCTTCGCTCTCCCAGAGAGTCTCTTGTGTCCGTTTGCGATCGCTAACATTGCGAGCAACTGCATACATCAAACCCTTATCAAAGATAGGAATAGCTGTCCAAGAGAGCCACTTGTAGGAACCATCTTGGCAGCGATAGCGATTCTCGAATTGGATCGTGGGTTTGCCTGTAGCGAGTTTCTCAAGTTCAGCCAGAGTTGCAGCTCGATCTTCAGGATGAACAAAATTGATGAATGGTGTAGACAGGAGTTCTTCTTGGGTATAGCCGAGCGTAGTTTCAAAGGCTGGGTTCAAACGCTTAAAATAACCGTCTGTACCTGCAATGCAAAGTAGATCGAGGGAGAGTGTGAAGAAATGCTCTAATTGTTCCTCTGCACGCTGACGTTGAACACTCTCGTTAGCTAATTGTTGGTTAGAGTGATGTAACTGGGCAGTTCGTTGCTCAACTCGCTGTTCAAGCTCCTGGTTGAGTGAACTAATGCGCTCCTGTGCCTGCTTGCGAGTGCTGATATCCCGTAGAATCACGGTAAATACTTTTTCATCTCTCAATTCCAGCCTCGAGATTGAGGCTTCAGCAGGAAATTCTGTACCATCTTGGCGACGACCAAAAATCTCTCGGCGCTCTCCCATTTGCTTAGCCACATCAGTGCTATTGGCAAATTCTCTAATCTGTTGACGATGAATTCCTACAAAGCGCTGAGGTAAGAGTAAGTCTAGTGGTTGACCTAAAACTTCTTGGGCCCTATATCCAAAAATCCTTTCTGCTCCCTGATTAAACAGAGTAATGCACTGTTTTTCATCTACTGAGATAATGGCATCATCAGCAATATCAACAATCCCAGCTAGACGAGCTTGTGAGCTACGAAGCTCCTGTTGGGTTTGGTGGCGCTCAATTGCATAGTGGATGGCACGCCTGAGTTCATGGCTATTGATTTGCTCCTTAACGAAATAATCCTTAGCACCTTCCTGCATTGCCCTAATGGCAACTGTTTCATCCTCTAGAGCCGTCAGTACTAGTATAGGAATTGCTGGAGCTTGGCGCTGGAGTTGGAGCAGAGTATAGAGCCCTTGACTATCAAACAAAAACAGATCCAACAGCACAACCTCAAACCTTTCTTGCCTTAGATGTGACAAGGCTGTACTCAGATGCTCAACATGCACCAGTTCAATTTGAAATGAGTTTATTTCCGCCAAGGCTGCCTGCAATCGGAAGGCATCTTCGGGGTTGTCTTCGACTAAAAGAACTTTGATGGGTTGAGCTGCCATTGGATTTGGATGGATTGAGCCTTCTCAATCTATTGTCTCCTGCTACCATGCCTTATTAGAATATCGCCGGAATTTCCTTCACCTCGTGCATTAGCAGCTAATCCCTGACCATCACTCAAAATAATGTTGTCATCAGCCAAAATAGTAATATTGCCGCTATTCCCAATACGAGAGGATGAATCAATTAGACTTATTATTCCAACATTATCTCGGGAATCAGCAAAAAATGATACCCCTTAGCTTGTGAGCTTAAGCCGACAAGCTCCACATGCATACTTCGTAGAAGTTAAAACTGCGATAGTTCAAGTCTGCAAGGGTTTTGGCTGCAACTCTATTGGCAAAACCCCATCCCCTCCAAATGCTTTTGCCTGACGAGCCCAGGCATCAGCTGCCTGATATAGTGCTTGCAAATCACCACCATCTCGGGGATACTCAACTATTCCAGCACTAAAGGCAACCTGCACCTGACGACGATTAGGAGTTCTAAATTTTTCTTGTCGCAGAGTATTGAGCAGTTCAGAGAGCCTTTGCTTCCCCTCACCATAACTCATGCCATACATTCCCACCACAAACTCTGAACCTCCCCAGCGAGCAATCACATCCTCACTGTGAAAACTCTGCTGTAGCAGTTCCCCAAATCGCGATAGTACCTGATTCCCAAGGGTATGTCCGTATTCAAGATTAATCTGCTTGAGGCAATCCAACTTCAGCAGTGCAAAACACAGAGGCTGATTTTGGTACTTAGCTTTTGCCAGGAGTTGTTTAAGCTCTTGGCTAGAGTAGCGGTAATTAGCAACTCCTGTGAGGGCATCAGTTCTCGTCAAATTCCTGAGCAGGCGCGACCGCTCTAGTCGGTTTAAGATACGAGTAACCAATTCTGGACCAACAATTGGTTTACTTACAAAATCATCAGCACCGACAGCAAAAACCTGCTTCATAGTCTCGACATCTGTGTGGGCTGTAAGAAACAGCACTGGTAAACCAGCCCACAAGCGGTTGTTGCGCACTGCCTGACACAATTCAATACCACTTTGGTAGGGCATTTCTACATCTAAAATCAGTAAATCTGGCGAGCTTGCTTCGAGAGTTTCCCAGAACTTGAGGGGATTATCAAGGGTGTGAAGCTTCATCCCCCAGGGATTGAGTAAATTGCGCAGAGCAATTAGTATCTGGGGGTCATCGTCAACAACCATCACCCTGGCTTGAGCGGCGTGAGATTTCTTTAGTGCTTGCTTGAGAGCTTCCCAAACCTGTTGTGAAGGGACTGGTTTTTTTAGGAATCCGTGTCCACCCAGACGGGCTACTTTTGCCTTGTCAATCGAACTACCCTCAGTGGTGAGAACCAATACTGGCACTGGAGGAGTAAAGGCGTTCAATTGAGAGAGTAAACTTAGACTAGCTTCCGGATTTCCTGCCGAGGAGAGGTCAAGCACTACGACATCAGGGCGCTCTTCCAAGATTTGATCCCTAGCAATAGTGGGGTTTATAGCTATTCTACCTCGCATTTTTCTGCTGTGTGCCTCCCTGACTAATTGCTGAGCTAGTGAGGGTTCCTGTTCAACAATTAGCACTAAAGGTTGTTCCTCAACTGAGAGAAACTGAGAACTCTCACTAGCAGTTGCCTGCTCCAGTTCTCGGCGCAGTGCTACCACCAGTTGAGAGAGCTGTTCCATTTGCTCTGGGTTGAGGGCATCGGGAGCTTGAAACAGGCATTCCATTTCCTTGGCTAGACGGGAGCCTTCGTCAAAATCAAACATCCCCAGGGAACCTGCCAATTTGTGGGCAGATTGCTCTGCTTGTTTTCGTAGTTCATCACCAAGGGTATCCTTGAGCATTGCCGTTGTAGCTCGTTCGAGTACTGCAACTCGGTTACTGAACTTTTCTTTAACTCGCTCCCAAACTCCAGTGATTTCTTCCACCGCCTGTCGTTCCACTTCAGGGGAGAGATGAGATGACCTCTTACGAGTTTTTTTAGGGTACTTTAACTGCTCGGGTTGGGTCTGTTTAAGGCGGTAACCAATGCCATAGACTGTCTCAATCGGATCTTCAGTAACTCCTGCTGCTTTTAGTTTTCGTCGTAACCCCTTGATGTGGGCTGTAACTGTCTCTTCCCCTGGAGTTTCTTGGAACGACCAAAGATGATCTAGAATTGCACTACGGCTAAATACTCGATGACTATTGCGGAGGAAAAGCTCCAGCAAACCATACTCCTTAGGTGTCAAGCGCAAAAGCTTACCATCATGGGTAACTTCACAGGTGCTTGGGTCAAGGCGGAGTGAACCCCATTCTAAGACAGGGGGCAAGGCAGCAGCATTCCGGCGTAGCAGAGCGCGAATGCGAGCCGACAGCTCTTGGGGATCAAAGGGTTTAGTCAGATAATCATCGGCTCCGGCATCCAAACCCACTACTTTGTCAGTACTGCTATTTTGGGCAGTCAACAGCAACACAGGCGTTCGCATTCCTTGGGAGCGCAGCTGTTGGCAAAGTGTGATGCCATCGAGTTTGGGGAGCATGACATCCAGCAGAATCAAGTCATAGAGCAAATTTTTAAGCAGCTCCAAACCTGCCTGACCATCAGCGGCGACATCAATGATATAGTTTTGATTTCTGAGGGTTGTGACAAGCGCTTGAACAACTAACTCATCATCCTCAACTAGTAAGATTCTCATGGCGGTCAATTACCGCAAATTGTCATAAAGATTGACTCCAGTAAAGGAGGACTCGCTTTAGCACCCTATAATCATTCCACAAAGAACTATTTGAAGCCTAACCTGATTGAGACTGTATTTTAGCCAGAAATTTGCAAATTTATACAATATGCTGGGGAAAAGGGGAAACTAAGCTAGCTGAAATGATTCTTAATCTTGGCTGTTGCCCTTTCCCCTAAGCCCCTAAAATCATTAAATGTGAGGTAGCAACTGCAAGCGCGACTGCTTATAAAAGCTTAACACCTTTTGGGTATAGGAAGCTGTTGAGCCACGATTGTATTGATTGGGGTCACCAGTCATCCACCAGGAAGCTGCCCGTTGCACGGCTACAGATTCATTGCTGCCACTAGCACCGTACTGCTCTTTGAGTACATCGCCCATTACGCAGGCGATAATCCCTTGGGCAGTCTCAGAACTAGTCTCAAATTGCCTGGGTGTCAATTCTTCTCCTTGGCACTGTTTTGACCAACGGGGAATATTTTCTGGTTTGACTTGCCAGTCGCTGTAGAGTCCATCGTTCTCGTTATCAGTTTTTGGTGCTGCTAGTCGCAGTGCTTCCACCAGTGCTGAAACTTGGGCATTAGAAATTGGTGCGACAGAGGTAGAAGATGAACTGGCATTGGGTTTAGGGGAGGTTACAGTCGCCTCGGGAGGTTGTTGAGTAGCAGTCTCAGTTCCTGGCTGGCGGTGCTGCTTTTGGTAGAAGCTCAAAACTTTCTCGATGTAAGAGCTGGTGTAAGAGTTAGGTGGATTACTATAATTCTCAGCATTACCAGTCATCCACCAGGAAGCTGCCCGTCGCACAGCTATAGACTCATTGCTACCACTGGCATTATACTGCTCTTTGAGTACATCGCGCATCACACATACTAGGATCCTGCGGGCAGTCACGGGACGTGCCTCGAATTGTCTTGGTGTCAGTTCCTGTCCATTGTTACATTGTCGAGACCAACGGGGAATATTTTCCGGTTTGATTTGCCAATCGCTGTAGAGTCCATCGTTCTCGGTGTCAGTTTGGGGTGCGGCTAGTCGCAGTGCCTCAACTAGGGCAGAAACCTGAGCATCAGAAACCTGAGCCCTGACGGGCATACTCCCCAGCCCAATACTTACTATTACAAAGCTGAGCAGTAACTTTCTAGTTTGTTTGACTAACTTTGAGTGCATTCGCTGAACTCCATTTGCATCTGAGACCATTTTGCTTTAAGGGAACTCCAAGAAATACATTATCCAATTGACTTACAAACACGACGTAAAGATTCATCTCCCCATCTCCCCATCTCCCCATCTCCCCATCTCCCCATCCCCCTATCGGGAAATGATTGGGCATATAGCAGCTGTCTGGTCTAATCTTGGTTTGGTAATGCCTTGAAAAATTTGAGGAGATCAACTTGGAACGGACATTTATCATGATCAAGCCCGATGGCGTGCAGCGCAAACTTGTGGGCGAAGTAGTCCGGCGTTTTGAGGTGAAAGGCTTTACTCTGGTAGGGTTAAAGCTTATGAAGGTGAGTAAGGAACTTGCCGAAAAGCACTATGATGTTCACAAGGAAAGACCCTTTTTTGCCGGATTAATCGAGTTCATCACCTCTGGTCCAGTCGTGGCAATGGTTTGGGAAGGAGACGGTGTTGTTGCTTCTGCCAGAAAGATTATTGGTGCTACTAACCCTCTGAGTGCCGAACCAGGGACTATTCGTGGCGATTATGGGGTAACAGTTGGTCGCAATTTAATCCATGGTTCGGATGCTATAGAAACAGCGAAGAATGAAATTAACCTCTGGTTTCAAGAGGAAGAACTCGTCAATTGGCAACCAACCTTAACACCTTGGCTGTACGAGTAAAGCTTTTTCTCGCTAGCTTTTGGCACTATGGTTATTAGAAATAATCATAGCATAGGCTATAGGTTTTGCTGTTAATGCTGCTAGTTGATTAGACAAGGATCCCCGTGCCTTTAGGCCGGGGAAAATCAGCTAAACTGACCCCAGAACAAATGGCGAAAAGGTAACTCAAGATGGGCAGTAAAAAGGGTTGCTTTGACAGATTGACCCCCTATCCCAGTAAATAGTTTCCCAGGGTCAATACCAACAGTTATAGGTTGGGTTTTAGTACCAGCATCTACTGTTAATTGAATAGCAAACTGTTGTAGGTCATTCCGGTAGATTCGTGCCTTACCTTCCTTTAGCCATCGCCTTGCACGGCTAGGTTTGGTCGGCATTAAAGGCTTGCCGGATTTACTGATAACGGGTACACGATACATGGTGATAAACCTTTCGTGAAAAAGTTAAAAGTCCCCTCGACCACGCTTAACAAGATATCCCTTCTACAGGCGCAACTAGTAAGGTTGCTTGTAAATAATCTGAGCTGGGGAAGTACTCAGAAGTACGTGCCAGTTAAGCGCTCAATGGTAAGCGTCAAATCTCTGTAAGACTTGTTAAAGTCGATATAAAGTATTACCTTTAGTACCTCTTCTTCAAATCCTGACGTGCGCCTTTCAGAGCATCCGGCTCCTAGATATTCTTAGGAATTTTTCCTTTTGCTCATGTGAATTAATTGGTGACAACTTTGATGAATAGCTGTTAAATTTTTAGCTTTCCAGTTATCGTGGTTTTCGTCTATGTGGTGTAAATGTATTCTTTCACCAGGCATAAATCTTAACCCACATTCATCACATGTATGGTTTTGCCTCTTTAAGCATTTGGAGGTTGTTCCGTCATATAGTTTACTTTCGCGTTTGCTCCAGTAGGTTAAATCTCCATCAAAAGGGGATTTGTTCCCTTGTACTTTGACGAATTTATTTTCGGAGTAAGGAACCTTTGGAAAGGCTTTATCTAGTAGTTTTTTACTAGTGTACCTATCCTGTTTAGTCTCCTTATTGAATACCTGATAGGCTCTGTGCTCCATGAAGTATAGTCTATTTTTAGACCCGTCCATTTTGCAGTACCTATGGTAATTTCTCCATCCTCTGACTATTGGCGCTAGCTTCGTGGCTTTTGCCTTAGCCCCATAATTCGAGCTATTCACAATTTCCTTGACTTTCTTTCGGAATGCTTTGTAGTTATCCTCAGAGGGAGTACTTTTAAATTTTCCGGTTTTCTGGACTTTAAAGTGCCAGCCTAGGAAGTCAAATCCATCTGTCGCTGCGGTTATCTTAGTCTTCTGTTCACTAATTTTCATCCCCCTTTCTTGCAGAAAGCTTTTGACCTTCTGTAAGATTAATTCAGCATTATGTTCAGGTTTGAGAATTATGACCATATCGTCGGCGTAACGAATGCTTTGGGGGGCTTTGTTACGTTCGATTTGGTATGGTGTGTAACCTTGATTAGTTCAAAACGTTCCTTAAATTTAAGGGCAGTTTTACCATCAATTCCTGCTGTCAAGTTACCCTGATTTAACTTGGTAACTTGACGTATAGCTAAGATCATTGCTGAGTGGGATTTCATGACTAGTTTTTGAAGGTTCTTGACTCTCCGCATGTCGCCTTCTCGAACAGCTTTATATATTCTCTTTTGTAATCGGAAAAGATTTTTCGAGTCGCACACCTCTTACAAGCCCTCGCTTTTAGCGAGGGTTATTGACCATTAGTGCGTTTCCTCCAACATTTGAGCCCGTAATAGTGTGGGAGTATCTCAAGAACTGATTACTCTTGTGTCTCAGCCTTTATCAATGACTCACTCCCGCTACGTTTGGAGAAGCCCCAAGTGAATACCAGGGCAATGGCGACAATCATCAATAATTCTGGCGGCACCCATTCCGGTTTAATCGCTCTGACCAAAAGCCGCAAACCTACAAAACCAACTGTAATATAACCAGCATCCTCAAGATGGACATATTCCTTAAGCCACCGGATAAACAATGACGCCATGAACCTGAGGGTGATCACACCAATGGTGCCACCTGCTAAGACCAGCCAGATTTGATCGGAAATTGCAATCGCTGTGGTGACGCTATCTAAGGAGAATGCTAGATCAGTGACAGCAATTAGGGGAATCACTTGCCAAAGGGAATTGAACTTCGGTCCATGATGATGATGTTGTTCATCCTCATCGGAAGTAAAGTACTCAAAGACTAACCAAAGCAAGTATGCGGCTCCGAGTAGCTCAAATTGCCAGAATTGGATGACCCAAGTGGCACTCAAAATCAAACTAATTCTGAGAAAGTAGGCTGCCAATAAGCCAAAGTTGAGTGCGCGGCGCTGGAGTTGGCTATCTTCTAGACAGCGTGCAATTGCGGCTAGAGCAATGGCATTATCTGCAGATAGCACTGCCTCTAGTGCCACTAGAACCATAAGCAGTAAAGGGACTTCAATCCCTATATCTAAAGGAGAATTTAAAACTTGGTCTAGCATTAAAAGGTAACTTTTAATAGAAATTTGTAAACTTTGAATATAGCGCAAGCCAAGGGAATACGCCAAGAATTTCTCTTCCTAAAATAAGCTTAACATTTATTCAGAAATTTTAATGATTTGCTTCACTCCGGTTTAAGGGCGAAAGTCAAGGGGGTTTTGCTAGAAACAGTTATCGTGGTTTAACCCTCCTGAAACCATTTGATCCCCAAAGCTACGATTTCACCACTTGTACGAGTGGGCTGGCGTGGAAGCTTGTTGGTCAGCTACAAAGTCTAAGTGTATTCCACTTAACACCAGAATCACTATCAAAGAAAGGGAATTATGTTGCATCTTGTAACAAAAGATTTTGCTAAGGGTCAAATTAAAGCAAATTAATGGGAGATAAACCCTGCAATCAGGAGAAGTTAAACAATGTCCATATCAGATACCCAAGTTTTCGTGGCTCTAATCATCGCACTGATCCCCGGTATCCTAGCCTTCCGACTAGCAACGGAACTTTATAAGTAGAGTTCCATCTCTTAAACAACAGAGGGCTGATTGAGACGATGGCAAGGAAAGCTGGCTGTAAGTTGAATTTTCTGTAACTGAGAACTCAACACTTAGAAATCAGCACAACCAAGTACTCTTGCCACTGATGGGCAGTTTCAGATTTTCTGGATAATTGCGGCAATAGGCTGTAAATTATCTGGTAACATCGTAGGATAACTGCCTTCGATCAGCTCTTTAGCCCCTTGGGTCGAGTGTTGTTGTCAAATACAAACCGAAAAAGAACTTCGAGCGAGAGTGAGGCAGTCCGTTTTAACGACCGGCTAGGTCGTGAATGGGGTTTGTCCAAGCTATACTTCTTGTTTTCATTTTTTAGCTGTATAATGAACCCATCGATTTAAGTACCTTCAATCTTCAGTTCTACGCTTATGAGAGATTTCTAGCAATAGTTGGTGAAAAGTCCGACAGCTGGGAAGTTTGTAAAAAGCTCTAACTGGGGTACGTATCGAAAAAGTAGAGATACAGTTAAACGTAAGTTTAGCCAAGGTCTGTAGGGCGTTTTTGAGAGTGCCTACCAAAGTGAAAATCTGGGAAACAAAGTTGAGGAGCATCATTTTAGTCGCTCCTTAGTATCTTTTTCGATACTCATCGTTTTAAGGCGAGGAGAGATCAAATTGGTGCTAATATCTGGCGTTATCCCCCTAATACAGAAAATATAGTCAGGAATCTTCAGCCTAAAGGTTCGAGAGATTGGGAAACCCTTAACCGGACCAAACTTAATTCAGGGAAGTAGAGGCGCTATTACGGTAGACCTTTACTTAGTTAATCTACAAAAACAACATAAAAGCTGAGAGCCACCGTTAGTGAAGCGGTGGATGGAAGCAGCTGAAAGGTTAAAGCTTTATTCCTTGGTTTGTGGTATGGTGTGCAGCTTGAGTTCGTGAAGCTCTTGCACTAGAGTGAAACTTATGCGGTAGCTTTTTAGCGTGAGTCCGTTTGCACGCTAAGTAGCTTTTGCTTAGCTCTAGGCAGCGTGAGCCTTTACTCCCGTATGACTAGCAGGAGCGCAGCGAGGTATGAGTGCAGCGTTAAGGAATTGTGCGCATCAGCACACAGACTTAGCGTTGGCGCTAGTGTTATTTTTGGGCAGCAGCTTTTGTGCAAGTAGCTCCCTTCGGGATCAACAAATTTGATTGTTGTTGATAAACACTTTAGCTTGACCCTCCTGGCTTAAAACAACTGAAAACTAGGCTTTTTAGTTCTTTATGTACATCAAATTCGGCACGAATTAGTAATTAGAGGCGTAGCGATCTTCTGAAACTATGAATTCAATCCAACCCTCTAGACCAACTCGGCAACCTTTAAAACCAAATCAGAAGCTCTCTCGGACTCGGAAGCCTCAAAAACTTCATTATTACCGGGCAGTTTTCGGTGAAACCACCCTGAGGTTAGTTGTCAATATGGTGATTTCTACAGCTGCGATCGCTGGGCTAGTGCAATTGTTACCCTATCAGCTATCACAGCAAAGCAAGTTGCAAGAAGTCCGACGAGAAGTCAAGCGAACAGAGGCACGAGTTAATAATTTACGTAATGATTTCAGTCGCTCTTTCGACCCTAGACAAGCCCAAAGTGTAATGCGAGAGCAAACCTATCGGTTTAACCCTAGCCAGCGTCAGGTAGTCTGGCAAGACCTCGAAGATTTCGGAGATCATTAGTTGGCTTGTTCAAGCCCTTAATGGCTCTAGAAGTTGGAGCATCCAGGTTTTTACTTTCTGACGCAGGCGGCCAGAAGCACCTGATCTCGGTAGCTGGGCAAGGGCTTGTTGATAGTCGGAGATGGCGCAATTCCAGTCCCCACGCAAATGATAGGCACGACCACGTTCAGCATATATGTGACCTTCTAGACATCCTAGGACTAAAGCCAGGTCAAGGTTTTCTATGGCTAAGTTGTATAACCCCAATTCCCGTAAGGTAATTGCCTGGTTGATCCAGGTGCGGGTATTAGCTGGATTGAGGTCAAGAGCTTGTTCGTAGTCCTCTAGAGCTTTGGCTGTTTGCCCTATTGATACGTAGTAATTAGCGCGATTGTTGTAGGCACTATCCAAGTTGGGATTGAGTTGCAATGCCTGGTTGTAATCAGCGAGGGCTTCTTGTTTTTGACCACTTCGGAAGTACATTAAGCCCCGATTGTTATAGTCAACTGCACTGTTGGGGTTAAGTTCAATTAACTGAGTAAACTGTGCAATTGCTCCCTGGTAATCTCCTTGTTTGGCTTTGTTGTTGGCTGAGGTGCGTAAATTTTGCTCTGAAAGTTGATGATGGTTTCTTAAGATATGTTTTACTAAGGTCAAACTGCTTTGAGGCTTGCGGAGCATTTTTGACCACTGCCTGTTCTGGTCTTGTCGATTGATTTTGACAATAGTTCTAGTGTTCATCTCTTCCCTCAGAAGTAACTGCGTTCCATCTAAAATCAACGTTAAGGCTGATAGCACCCCGCCGGTTAGTCATGGTGTGTCACTTACTAATGCGTCTTTGGAGTTCAAGCAACAATCAACCAGATCGTTCCTTAAATATGAAAAGTATCTTAAGGAAACTACAGTAGTGCTTTGCTGATTTCCTGAAACCTCACCAAAAACTAAAAAATATAGCGCTGCGCGCTGGGAACTCTTAACAGGGAATGGAAAAGCTTATCAAACAAAGATTTTAGCAATTGTTCTTTACCTGAATTTGTAAACATACCAGCGCGCACTGCTATATAGCCGTCGCCACTATGATTAGGACACTTCCTTGTTCCCTACTCCCTACTCCCTGCTCCCTGCTCCCTTGGAATCAAAATAGAATGTCCTAACTGATATGTCCGTTGCTATAACTTGAATCCTCGTCGTTTTAAGGCGAGGAGAGGTCTGGTGAGGGAAAAAAAGAGTGGGGGAACGAGTAAGCAGACGCTCCAGACAGGTCGACGCCGAGAATTCAAATCCCACGCAAAATTTCGTTCACCCCCTATATGTATGCTGAAAGGATAATTGGCACAACCATCTACACTCAAACTATTTAAGGATGCATCTTCAACTCTTGCCTCTGTCGGCACAACATCGACAGCTACAGGGTCACCCAAGAAGCTCCTCTGGCACGGTAGAATGCAATCTAGGCACTCTAATTGGTGGTGGTTAGTAATCCCTAACTAGAATATTTTTATGGCAACTACAACTTCCTTAGCTAATGCTCCTGATCTCTCCACTGATGACTATCTGGTAGTTGGCCTAGCCACTTGTTTTCTAAAACAGGATGGCGAAGTCCATGAACTTAAAGTTATTGAGCCTATCCCCTCAGCAGCTTTAGAAACACTTCTCAAGGGAATTGAGACTTCCTATGCAGTGGTTTATGCCACCACTCTAGGTGAGTTGCTTGCTAGCGAAACTTCTCAACAACCTGTAGAATTTCCTCAAGAAGCTCAGTTTTGTGATAATTTTACCGAACGAGCGTACGCAGCAGCACGTACCTATCAAACTCGTCAACAGGCGCAGTCCCATATCCCTTTAGGTACCAGGCGCGATGATTTCAACTACTCCATAGAACGTAAGCGAGTTCTCAATCAGGGGCGAGTTGTTCGCAAGGAAGATGATATTAAACAGCACGAGTACACTCACAAGGTTCTTTGACACTCCCTCGCTAAAAGCGAGGGATTCTTAGGTCGTGGGGATTCCAACGAATTTACCCTCACTAAGCATCTTGACCGTATGCCCTACGGCTGCAAGCCCGCGTATCGCAACTACTTGAGCGGCTGCCACGTCTCTATCTGTGGTATAGCCGCAATTACTGCATGAGTGAACACGCTCAGCTAAAGTTTTCTTTCCCGTTTCTGCTAAACAATTGGGACAGATTTGAGAAGTCTTTCTGGCGTCTACCTTGTGAAAGAATACACCACGCTTCAAACAACATTGGG
>JAAHGS010000092.1 GCA_010692645.1 Symploca sp. SIO2E9 | reverse complement strand
AGAGCTTTGTTGTAGACCAAACGCACACAACCAAGTGTCCGTCGCAAGAGGCTCTCTTGTTCGGCAGTTGGGTAAAAACGGTATCGGTAGGCGCGTTGTGTCATGCCTCACATCTTACCACATTCGGTGTAAAAACTCTAGTTGGAGGCGCGGCATTCCTCTCGTCGCTGAAAGCGAGAGTCTCCTGCCGCGAAGACAGATGAAAGTCAGTTGTGTAGACTGTACCCACGAGTTGCTTTTAACCAATTGGATTAATCTTATCTTTCAGGATAGCTCTTACCCCGCTTTCAGGATTGGCAAGGTCAACGTGACATAATCCTACACCATAATCTTTTTAAGTTTCGTAATTTCTTTCACTATCAAAAAAGTGAGTGAACTGTCAGAAGTTTTGTAGCCTAAAAAATCTCTGATGAAAGAAATTAAAGCTTGACAATATATTGACGACTTGTACTTATTGAAATCCATGGATTAAACTCTTAGAAGACTTTAGATTCAGGATGCATGCTGGGCTATGTAAATTTTTATAGGTCTTTAATCGCAACAAATATGAAGACTACAGAAGAATGCCATTTCGACAGAAAAATTATCTTAGAAAACCTCTTAACTCAAGAGAATCAGTCTCAACAGCAACAGCAAGTGGTTGCCAAAATGCTGGTAGTAATTGACCAAAAAGTAGAAGATTACAAGCTGCTAGCGGCAGGAGTTAAATTAGGTGCAAAAGTCCTGATTCTTGATTCCAACCGAGATGGAGTAGAGCAAATTACAGCAGCACTCCAAAGATATACCGAGATTAGCAACATTCACCTTGTTTCTCACGGTTCTCCTGGTTGTCTTTATCTCGGCAACAGCCAACTGAATCTCCACACCTTAAACCAATATGCCCCACAATTAAGAAGCTGGTTATCTCCTGCTCTCCTACTCTACGGTTGTAATGTCGTCTGCGGAGACGCTGGGGCTGAATTTATTGAACGACTACACCAACTAACTGGAGCCAAAATTGCTGCCTCTGCTAATCGTACAGGGAATAAAGCTCTAGGTGGTAATTGGGAGCTGGAAGTTACCACTGGTGAGATGGTAGTTTCATTAGCATTTGCGATCGCACTTCAAGAGTCCTATAGTGGGGTGTTAGCCTCTGTAGATTTTGACTCCAGCTTCGGCAATAACTCTACAGTGACTAGCGATATTTCCTTCAGTAGTGATCAAACCAGAATTGTTGCCCTACAAACAGACGGTAAGATTGTTGTTGTAGAGGGTAGTTCAAATGGTATCCCCGGTGATTTGGCTCTAGCGCGCTACAATAGCGATGCTAGGCTTGATCGCAGCTTCGGCAGCAATGGTATCGTCACTATCGATATTGTCAGCAGTCTCCTAGAAGGAGTCAGCAGCATTGACTTACAGCCAGATGGCAGGATTGTAGTAGCAGGGTTTACCAATAGTGATATCCTCAGTGAATTTGCCCTAGTACGCTACAACAGCGATGGCAGCCTTGATAGTAGCTTCGGCAGTAATGGTATCGTCACTACTAATCTTGAAGGAGGCTCCAGTTTAGCCAGCAGTATCATTCTCCAGCCAGATGGCAAGGTTATTCTAGTAGGACAAACCAATACTGACAACAGTGCTAATCTTGCCCTAGTACGCTACAACAGCGATGGCAGCCTCGATAGTAGCTTCGGCAGTAATGGTATCGTCACTACAAATCTTGAAGGAGGCTCCGATTTAGCCAGTGGTGTTACTCTCCAGTCAGATGGCAAGGTTATTCTAGTAGGACAAACCAATACTGACAACAGTGCTAATCTTGCCCTAGTACGCTACAAAAGCGATGGCAGTCTTGATAGTAGCTTCGGCAACAATGGTATCGTCACTACAAATCTTGAAGGAGGCTCCGATTTAGCCAGTGGTGTTACCCTCCAGCCAGATGGTAAGATTGTCCTGGTAGGGCAAACCAATATTGACAATAGTGCTAATTTTGCCCTAGTGCGCTACAACAATGATGGTAGCCTCGATACGAGCTTTGGCAGCAACGGTATAATCACCACTGATACTGTAAGCAATCCGGATAATGCCGGAGGCATTACCATCCAGTCGGATGGCAAGATTCTCCTGGCAGGATCGAGCTTTAATGATAATAGCTTTGATTTTACCCTGATACGCTACAACAGTGATGGCAGGCTTGATACAAGCTTTGGTAGCAACGGTATTGTCACTGTCGGTGGCTCAGAGCAAGCTTATGATGTCGCCTTCGGGGCAGAGGGTAGAATCATAGCCGTGGGAGACAGCAATGAGCAGTTGGTGGTGGTGGCTTACAACAATAGTGAGGAGATATTTAGCATCAATGTCTCCGATGAGGCAGATGCTGAGGGTACACTCACTATTAATACTATTAATAATATTGGTGATGTCACTATTAACAGTGGTAGTTTCAATATTGATATTGGTAGTGTCCTCAATCCTAGCGGTAGTGTAACCATTACTAGCAATAGTAATATCACTATTGATAACATCAATCCCACTATTACTGATTTTTTAATCAGTAGTAATGGCGGTAGTATCACTGTTGGCGATAGTAATGTTACCGTTGCCTCTAACATTGATGATATCCCCCAGCAAAACATACCTACTGACACTGTTGATAACACCGAAGCCATTAATGCTGGTGGTAATATTATTATTACTGCTAGTAATCTTACTCTCACTAATAGCAGTGGTGCTGAAATTACTCCTGATGATATCAATATCATTAGTAATGAGACTGTTACAGTTGTAAGCACAGCCCCAGAGGATTACTTCTTCCTGATAGGCGACTCTAGTCAAACTCAACTCCAATTCACCCTCACCGAGCGGGATACCAGTTTTGTTAATGAAGTTGGAGTGTTCATCGTCGATGATTTACAAGGTAGAATTGACGGTATTGCTCCAGATGATCCCAGCTATCTGCAAGCAGCTCTAGAGCAGGGACAAGTAATTTTTTCCTCCCTCTCAGAGAATGTATTTCCTGAGCTAAGTTCCACTCGTCAACTAAACTTTGACACTGAAACTCGCTTCCTGGGATTTTACCTAGTACAAAACGACACCACAGATAATGTCTTAGCTGACTTGGAAGCAGGGCGAACCCCAGCCAATGTTTTCTTGAATTTTAGCGATGCTAATCCCAATGGTTTCGATTACTTGGAAGTATCACCATTAGAAGAAAACAGCCTTCAACTTAATTGGGAAGACTCCTTTGCTGGAGGTGAGGCAGACTTCAGTGACCTTGTAATAACTGTTGATATTACGGATAATTCTCCCCCATTAGGTACACAACTTCAAGGTGGACAACAAGCTGAACTTATCGATTTACGAGACCAAATCACGGGCATAGTAGCAGCAGAATTTGTAATCAACAGCGATGCTGCTTTTGATAATTCCTTTGGCTTTTATGTCGTTGATAACCCCAATGGTAGCATTGGTAGTCTCAATCCCGGTGATTCAGGCTATGCTCAAGCAGCTGTGAGTAATCGAGTGGATTTAGATTCAGGTTTACCAGGTGGAGTTTTATTAGCACCATTCCTAATTGCTGATGCTACTGCGGAAGAGTTTTTGGCTGCTAATCCTAATAATCAGTCTGGGCAGGGACCTCTTGCCTATTTTGCTTACATGGAAGCCAACTCCGACGGTTTTGATCATGTCCGCTTGCTGGGAGATAATCTCTTTGGGTTTGAGGATCTCGAAGGCGGCGGTGACGCTGATTATAATGACTTAGTCGTGGCAGTAAATTTCCTCTAATCCTGTCTCTTTGAATATCAAAAACAGTAGGGTGGGCAATACCCACCTTAAAAAATAATCAGCTTTAAGGGCTGTGTTTTTCGCAAGAACATGGTGGTGAAGAGATAATCTATAATCTAAGTTTTCAACTTTCAACTATCAAATCATGATAGCAACCTAAAATTATCTTTCCCGCTGCCTCTAAATTACTCCCAAAAGAGATAATCCCCTCTTCATGCCCAGCCATAACCATAATTTTTTTCTCACCTAGATTCTCCTCCTTGAATAATCTAATAATTTCCCTTGCCATTTCCGGTGTTCCATAAGGAACATCTTGAGCAGAAGTCGGGACTTTGTACATCAATCTCTGCCATAGTTTCAGATGATGCACATGAATAATGGCATTAACCTTAGAATCTGCCTCATATAAAACCGCATGAGTCAAAGATTCAGAAGAAGCTTGAATTGGCCCCTCACAAGTTAAACAATTTTTTCCTATATCAAAATCAGTAACCCTTGTATAGTGCTTCTCATTCAAAGTCAGTAGACTGCCAGTATGCGTACCAGAGACAATAAACTGCCCTGGTAAACAATAACGAATACTAATATTGCCAAAACCAATGCCATTCTCATATTCACCTATTAAACCTAATTGATATAACTTATCCCTCCATTGATTAAGCTCTTTAATTTCATTGAAACTAACTGGATCCGCCTTAATCCAGTTACATTGATACTTGATATAACCTTCATCAATCATTGTCAGTAACACCCCTCAATAAACAAAAGCAAATTGTATCAAACCAAAAAATAATGCGGTCAATATTTTAACCTTAAGCAACAAGCAAACAATAAAAAGTGAGTAACAGCAACTATACTTATTACTTATTACTTATTACTTATTACTTAAAAAATTAGATACCTTTAAACCCCATCTCCACATCCATTTCCTTAGCTGGGCGCTCTTGTTCTCTAGCAGCTTCAGCACTCTGGCGAGAAATGCCAATCTGGTTCAAGACGATACCGATTATAATCACACTTCCTCCAATATATTGAGCTGTAGTTGGTGCTTCCCCCAAGAGCAGATAAGCTAATAAAATTCCAGCAATTGGACTAAAAGAGTTAGACAAAGAAACCTCCGAAGCACTAGATTTCTTTAAACCAGCAAATAAAGTTAATTGACCTCCTACGATAATTACTCCACCATAGACTAACATCCACTGCCATAAGAAAGGCGAGAAGACATCGATAAAATGAACAGGACTAAATAACACAAGTACCACGACGAAAAAAACTAGAGTAGCAATAATAGTTCTAAAAATACTAAAAATCCCTAAAGGAATATCGCGGAGTGTTACTTTACTAATAATGCTACCAATAGCTGAACAAACATACCCTACTGCCGCCATTACTTCCCCTCTCCCCAGTGCCAAACCTCCCATTTGTACCATTTCTTCCCCTGGCTCTTGAAGTAACACTGTGAGAACAACGCCAATAAGTGAAATAACTGCGCCAGCAATAACCCAACGGTTTAGTCTCTCCCGCAGCAACAAGACAGATAAAGCCAGGATTAGAGGAGTTTCAATTCGCCCAATCAAAATCACATTATTAACCATCGTTAGCTCTAAAGCCATTAAAATTAAAGCGGGAGTTAGAGCCCCTGAGAGGATTGATACCCAAACCAAACCCATCCAATCTTTAGCAGAGAGTTGTTTTATCGCTTGCAAGTTTAACTGTTTACCGTAGATTAAAAGCAGAGCTATTAAGGCGCACAGATTGCCCACAAATAAAACATTACAAAATGAAATTGGATTCCTGCCGTCAACTAAGTTCTGCGCCCCCAGTTGTGTTAATCTGCGCGTTACTGAATTAGCAGCAGCGAAAATAATTACCGAAATTAATAGATAGGCTCGTCCAGAAATCCGATTGAATAAATTTAAGTTTCTAGCTACTGGTTTTGACATCAGCTGATGGGAGACTCCTCACTTGCATGGTTATAGCTATTGCTATATAGTTAGTCTATTTGATTTGTGAAGGGAGGGAATAGGGAATAGGGAATAGATAGTAGAAAAATTTCATGTTTCAATAACAGCTGGCTATGCCAAATGACTCCGACAGAACTCCAAAGCAACTGATAAATCACTGGTTTGTTGGGGATAGTCAACCACTGGGCGGGCAATTACTATTAATGGGATGTCTAACTCGGCAGCAACCACTCGCTTAACATCTTCTCCTCCAGCGACGCCAGAAGCCTTGGTAACCACCAGCGAGATATCCCATTGATGCCATAGTGCTTTTTCTAACTCAGCAGTTATGGGAGGGCGCATAGCAATTAGTTGCTTAGAACTAAATCCAGAAGCCATCGCTACTTCTAAAGACTTAAGAGAGGGTAGAACCCTGGCAAATAGGGTTGAGTTCTGTTGCCATTCGCTAAACAATGGTAAAGCTTTATAGCCAACAGTGAGTAGTACACGTCTCTTGTAGAGGTAATCGCCAGCTAAAAGAGTCTCAAAATTATCGAGGTGAATAACTTTTGCCTTGTCTACAGCTATTGTATTAATAGCTGGACGTTCAAAGCGTAGGTAGGGTATTTGCAGACTCGATGCTACAAAAATCGCCATCCGGGAAATCTCTACCGCATGGGGATGGGAGGCATCTAGCACTGCACTAATCGACTCTTCCTGCAAAAATTGATCTAACCCTGTCGCCTCTAAACGCCCTACTCTTACCCGTAACCTTGGGGTTTTGGGATAAAGAGCTTCAGCTGACGCTGTAGTCACACTCACACTACAGGGCAGACCATTAGAAATAATTGCACGCGCTAGTATGGCACTCTCAGAGGTACCTCCAATCAACCAAACACGGCTGCAATTTTCTAGCAAGAGCCTACAAACATCAACAGACTTGAATCACGATTTCAACCCTTAAGAGCTTTAGTGAAGTTTTGGCGATAGGACTTGTTAGCAATAATCAAAACTGGCCACAGGGCTGACAAATAAATCCGGTTGGGTAAATTTCTACTGAAGTTAGTGCGCCCAAAACCCTTCCAGAATCTCCAGACACCATATCCATAGACCCCTAACAGAAGCCAGAGCAATAATCCTAACATTTAAATACCCCCATCACAAAGCATATAGGTTTGCCTTATCAAAGCCATGTTAACAGTCAATTTTAGCTAAACTCACGACCATTACTTCACTCTAAGCGCTAAGTACCTGGACAAAAATAAAGTGCGACCATAACCCGTAGGGTTACATAGCCTTCGGCACGCTCCGCTAACGGGCATCCTACGGCATTGATTCCGGATACAGGTCAAAGTACTATTGACATTGGTTCTGTTCTAGTCTAGCCATTGCTTTACTTATGAGGTCATCTCCGGCACCAATCTACCAGACAAGTTTAGGTCTGGTCTCTACTTGCAGTTGCAAAAGTGCTAGTGAACTAATTTCACCTCCTCAAATCAATAGGCGTTGCAGAGCCAAGCTCTTATCCACCAATTCAACACGACTCTTCACCTGTCATGGAAAAAATAACGATATCGAGATTCACTTGCATTTTTTGTCGGATAAATTAAATCTCATTATCATTACAGAAAGCGTGCTTTCATCCCCCATCTTTCAAGTGGGGGATGAAAACACGCGACTCGTTCAGATGAGCAGGATTTATCCTGCCTGTCTGGAACATTATAATAGACAGCATGGTTAGAGGTTTTAAGGAGGTGGTGAAGTGTACCGAACTATTCCAACTAGAATCGACTTTGATGACGAGGAAAAACTGTTTTGGGAAGAACAGTGCCGTCACGCAAACAGTCTGATTAACTGCGCTTTGTATCAGACAAAACAGAGTCATTATGCTCGACTATCAGAGAAAGAAAACGCATTCACTACTTATTGGCGTGGTGATGAAATTTGCTCAGGCTGGAAATCCTATAGAGTATCTGGGATCAGCTATGCTACTTTATGCTCAACTCTCAAGGGAAATGAGCATTTTGCGGCAATCTCTTCCCAGGCAGCACAGCAAATCTTAAAAACTGTAGCAGAATCACTTAATTGATAACCAGACTCAAGCAATTATGTCCTGAGTATGGAATAATTCTAACCATAACTGAAGAAGCCAACACTTCCGCTAAGACGAAAAAATCTGGATTATCCAGGTAATGGGTGGGAAAGATTGAGTCAGAAGCTAACGCCTAGCTGTAATGGTTAGGATATGCTGACGGACTCACGGTAACACGGATGGTATAGCTACAAGTAGCAATGTATATGTCATGAACACGGTACAAAAACCGATGTATGAATGGAAAGACATCAACTGGCGCAAGCTAGAACGTAGTGTCTTCAAGTTGCAAAAGAGGATATATCGAGCGTCTAATCGTGGTGATGTCAAGTTAGTAGGCAGACTCCAGAGATTGCTGATAAGTTCCTCGACAGCAAGAGCATTAGCGGTTCGTCGGGTAACCCAGGAAAATCAAGGGAAAAAGACGGCGGGTGTGGATGGCGTTAAATCGTTAACCCCAAAGCAACGACTTACCTTGATAGATAAAATCAACCTAGGTTCAAAGGTCAAACCAACGCGCCGAGTCTGGATACCCAAACCAGGCACAGAGGAAAAAAGACCTTTAGGCATCCCGACAATGGAAGACCGAGCCTTGCAAGCACTTGTCAAGCTGGCATTAGAACCAGAATGGGAAGCGCGATTTGAACCTAACTCATATGGGTTCAGACCAGGACGCTCATGCCACGATGCAATAGGGGAAGTGAGATTTGAGCCTAACTCATACGGGTTCAGACCAGGACGCTCATGTCATGACGCTATCGGAGCAATCTACATCAGCATCAACAAGAAACCCAAATGGGTACTGGATGCTGATATAAGCAAATGCTTCGATAAAATCAACCACCAGAAGTTGCTAGACAAATTAAATACTTATCCATCCATGAGACGGTTAATCCGTTCCTGGTTAAAAGCAGGAGTAATGGGTAACGAAGGATTCCAGGATACCAATGCCGGGACTCCTCAAGGGGGAGTAATATCACCCTTACTAGCAAATATTGCTTTACACGGATTGGAGAATGTCGTCAAGCATTACGCGGACAAACTCATACCAGGAGATAAAAGCAAAAATAGAAAAGCATTGAATCTCATTCGATATGCAGATGACTTTGTGGTCATGCACAAAGACCTTAACATAATCGAAGATGTTCAAAGGCGGATCAGAAGGCAAAACTGCTCAAGCGTCAAAAGGGAAGATGCGCACAATGTGGCTTAACTTTTAGGGATGGAGACAAACTGGAAGTTCACCACATACAGCAAAGCTCAAAAGGCGGTAGTAACAGACTGGAAAATCTAGAACTACTACACTTACATTGTCACGATGGTGTTCATGGAACAGCCCCCAAGAAGGAGCTAGAACTAGATGCTAACCCTTGGTAAGCGAGGTATTCATGTCAAGAATTCTTACGACGAGGAGCCGTGTGAGGCGAAAGTCTCAAGCACGGTTCCGGAGACGAGTCGGTCGGGTGACCGCATCGGCTTAGTGTAACTACTGATTTAAGTAAATCATATCGTAAGCAAGCGTTACGTAGGGCGTTTTTAAACCCCGTAGCAACATCTGCTTAGAATCTCCGTTTTTCAAAACGGGGAGATGTCAAAGAAAGCATAAAAGTTAAGAAAACAGACAAAACGCAAGTCAAGAAAAGACAATACCGTAAAGCAAGTAAACAGGAGAAGTTATGCGAGCAGTGCTGATGGCTGGCGGTTCGGGAACGCGTCTGAGGCCGCTGACGTGCGATCTCCCTAAGCCGATGGTACCGATACTCAATCGACCCATCGCGGAACACATTATCAACTTACTCAAAAGGCATAACATCACAGAGATTATTGCCACGCTTTATTATCTCCCAGATGTGATGCGAGACTACTTCCAAGATGGCAGTGATTTTGGAGTACAAATGACTTATGCTGTGGAGGAAGACCAGCCTCTTGGTACTGCCGGTTGCGTTAAAAACATTGCTGAGTTGCTAGATGAAACCTTTGTAGTGATCAGTGGTGACAGTATCACAGACTTCGATTTGAGCGCGGCGATCGCATTCCATAAAAGCAAGCAATCAAAAGCAACACTGATTCTGAAGCGAGTTCCCAATCCCGTGGAATTTGGGGTGGTGATTACTGATGAAGACATGCGTATCTGCAGATTCTTAGAAAAGCCTTCCACCTCAGAAATTTTTTCTGATACGGTAAATACCGGAACTTACATCCTAGAACCATCTGTATTAGAGTACTTGCCTGCTAATGAAGAATGTGACTTTTCCAAAGACCTCTTTCCCCAGCTGCTAGCTAAAAATGAGCCGATGTACGGCTATGTGGCTGATGGGTACTGGTGTGACGTCGGTCATCTCGATTCCTACAGGGAAGCTCAGTACGACGGCTTGGAGAGCAAAGTCAAGCTTGACTTTGCTTATAAGGAAGAAAAACCAGGACTGTGGAAGGGAAAAAACACCTTTATTGACCCTGCCGCCAAAATTGAAACTCCAGTACTAATTGGTAACAATTGCCGCATTGGAGCACGAGTTCACATTGAAGCTGGTACAGTAATTGGCGACAATGTGACTATTGGTTCTTACGCTAACCTGAAGCGACCAATTGTCTGGAATGGGGCAATTATTGGTGAAGAAACCCACCTACGCGCCTGCGTGATTTCAAGAGGTACCAGGGTAGATCGTCGCGCTCATGTTTTAGAAGGTGCCGTTGTCGGGGCCCTTTCCACTGTGGGCGAAGAAGCTCAAATTAGCACCAGTGTACGTGTCTGGCCGAGCAAGAAAATTGAATCGGGTGCAACTTTGAATATGAATTTAATTTGGGGAAATATTGCCCATCGCAATATTTTTGGTCAGCGTGGTGTCCAGGGTTTAGCAAATATTGATATCACCCCGGAGTTTGCTGTCAAGCTAGGTGCAGCCTACGGTTCTACTTTAAAACCGGGCACACAGGTAGCAGTCTCCCGTGATCAGCGCAGTATCTCTCGGATGGTTTCAAGGTCTTTAATTGCTGGTTTGATGTCGGTAGGTGTCCATGTTCAGAATCTGGAAGCGACGGCAATTCCAATCGCCCGCATGGCAGCAACTACCCTAGGGGTTGCTGGTGGCATTCACGTGCGAGTGCATCCTGATCGACCTGATTCGATTCTGATCGAGATTTTTGACAAGCATGGTATCAATATTACCAAGGGCAAAGAAAAGAAAATTGAAGGGGCTTACTCTAAGGAGGACTTGCGGCGATCGCAAATTCATGAAATAGGTAATGTTGGCTATCCCTCTCAAATAAATGAAATCTACAGAACTGGGTTTGCCAAACATCTCAATCTCGAAGCGATTCGCACCAGCAGTTCAAAAGTAGTAATTGACTATGCCTATTCTGTTTCTGGGGCAGTACTACCAGAACTGTTAGCGCAGTTTGGTTGCGATGCTGTAGTTCTTAATGCCAGTTTGAAGCAAATGTCAATCTTGGCAGATGAAAAAGAGGCTTTGCTAACTCAGTTGGGTCAAGTAGTAGAGGCACTAAAAGCTAATTTTGGCGTGCAAGTTTCAGCTAATGGGGAACAGCTGATTTTGATGGATGAATCGGGAATGCCGGTTCGGGGTGAAATGTTGACAGCGCTGATGGTTAACCTGATGCTGACAGCTCATCCCAGAGGCACAGTAGTAGTACCAATACAAGCTTCCTCAGCAGTTGAACAAATTGCCCGACGCCATGATGGCAAAGTAATCCGCACCAAAGCTAATCCGACGGCTCTAATGGAAGCATCCCAGACTAATCCCAATGTAGTCTTGGGTGGCAGTTGGGATATGGGCTTTATTTTCCCACAGCTGCATCCCGGATTTGATGCAATGTTCTGTATTGCTAAGTTGATTGAGATGCTGACTATACAAGAGCATTCACTAGGTCAGATTCGCTCGGAATTACCCCGCGTTTGCCACAAAGCTTGTACAATTCGCTGTCCTTGGACAGTCAAGGGGGCATTAATGCGCCATTTTGTGGAAAATCATGCTAGTGAGAACCTAGAATTAATTGATGGGGTGAAGATTATTAATGCCCAAAGTGATGACTGGGTATTAATTTTGCCGGATGCAGGAGAGCCTCTGGTACATATCTTCGCTAACAGTGATGACCGGGATTGGGTAGATGATAGTCTCAGGAAGTATCGCACCTACGTCCAAGAGTTTGTCGAACAGGAACAGGGCATAGAAGCTCCTAAAGCTGAAGCACTCATATCCTAGAGGATAGACTCAGATCTTACCCCTAGCTGAAGCCCTAGGAGCCTCAACAGAATATAGCTTGCAGCCGCAAGTCTCTTCTTTGCCAGCGCCTCCTGTAGCTACAGGAGGCGCTAGTTAGATTTATTCTTTGGTACACTTGTTCTAGATCAGGTACACTGTTAAACTGTTTCCTATCAAAACTAAAACCTTATGGAGGCGGCTTGTATCTTGTTCTAACCTCATCCACCTAGAGGAATCTTGATAAGGGTATCGAGCCGAATTTTTAAATGAATAACTGTATACTAATGGCACAAATTATTCAGGATCCTGAACTTCGTTACACCTCTGATAGTCAAACTGCTGTTGCTCAGATGTTGGTTCAGTTTGAGAGTCTGCGTTCAGAAGAGCCACCGACAACCTTAAAAGTGGTTGGTTGGGGCAATTTAGCCAATGAAATTAAACAGAAATATTCAGCAGGTGACCAGGTAGTGATTGAAGGTCGTTTGAGAATGAATCTCATTGATAGACCTGAAGGATTTAAAGAAAAACGTGCTGAACTAACAGCCTCTAGAATTCACAAACTGGCAATTGATCGCAATTTTGAGCCACAAGCCTCTGCCTCTAACACGACTACTGCCTTTAATTCAGACATGCCTGCATCTACTGCCAAATCCAATAATGTTGTGCCTTTGAGGTCAAATGCGCCATCGAGACCAACTCATGATCTCGGTAATCAAGACAGAGATTATTTCTCTACAACCAGCGAGTCTAGTTTTGAACCTAATATAGTTGAGACCTCAACTTCAGCCAACCCAGAAAGCGAACAGGATTTAGATGATATCCCATTTTAGCAAAAGTACATAAATTTAACAATAATCTTAGGTTGCACTCAGGAGTAATCAAGAGCCGACTCAGAGCCAGTTTGTAGGTTCACTCGATGGGATTGCCAAGACTGATAAGTTCTATTAGATTTATTTATAGAAAAGTAAAAACCCACGTGTTTAAGACTGTGGGAATGTTCATACCATCTCCATCCTCCTACAAAAGATAACTTGTGCTTCAACTTCTCTATCTACTGGTTCAAGCCCTCAAGCCCTATTGGGTGCCAATATGCTTTTGCTTGGCTTGGGGATTAATCATTCTCTTCTTTTGGACTGTATGGTCTTCAATTCGAGCAAGTTTGGCAATAGCCAAACGCATGCATCAAATCCCCTGTACTCAGTGCCAGTTTTTTACCAACGATTACCGCCTTAAGTGTACAGTGAATCCATCAATTGCTAACTCGGAAGCAGCAATCAACTGTCGGGAGTATCAAAGCGGTGGAATCTGATAGTTCTATTTGGGATAGACAATCATAAGCTATTGGTGAAACAAGTCCGTAGCAATGATGCGACCACAAGCTGCTGCTCCTACGGCTACCTCTTGCCTGAATTCAAGCACCAATTGGCGGATTTCAGGCGATGTCAATATTTCCTGTGTGTTGGCGCGCATGCTACGCAAACGAACCACCTATTTTCCCCTGCTATCGATCCCCACCGTATAGACGGGTGGGGAATTCCGCAGTTTCGTTAAAAAATGGAGAACATACTCATGCTTCCTACCCGACAAGCTAAAAATCCGCCAATTACTCAACTTTGACAAAATCGGACTTTTTGTACCCCTTCGATCATCTCTAGGCCAAATTGAGCAGAGGTAAAGCCGTTTTCGCCATTCCTTAATGCATTATTAATGTCAGTTGCGAACTGTGCGATATTAATTACTCCTAACTCGAAATTATGACACGGAACCGTAATTTGTTGATCACCGTTATCGGGATTTCGTAACTTTTTCTTATATTTGACGACACACTCATTATCAAGATAGATTCCGAAGTGCATTGTTTCTGGTTGCAAGTGAATATCTACAGTTTTCACTTCCCCGGCAAATAAGCAGATTAACACATTTTCTGAGAGCCGTTCCATCCTCAATAAATTCAGTGGTTCATCATCGGGAGAAAAGGATTGAATGCTTCGATTGTTTCCTAGGTTGGTTGGATAACCATCTACTAACAAACCAGGCCAACCGGAAACAGCCTCAGAACGCAATAATATCCCCGTAATTTTTTTGTCCTCATTAGGATTATCCTCATTAGCAATTGTGCGTAAACTACCCCTAAACTGCTGCAAAATTTGTTGATCGCTTGTTGCATCTGCCTTAATCGCCCGCCCAATGCTAAAAGCTCCATCTTGCAGACAATCAACCCAGTATGAGTCTAGCCAAAAGAAGCGGATTGACTCTAGAGGTAACAATCGTTCGTCCGGCACTAGATAATTGAAAGGAATACCCTTCAATAGTTCTAAATTTCTGAACCAAGTAGCGATCGCTTCTGGCATCTCTTCCTCTTCAGGAATAGTTTTACTGGCTAAAGGCAAACGCTTGGCTTTTTCCCACATTTCCTGGAGTGTAGAGGAATTAGCCCTTTTCCATGCAGGGGAATTAGCCCGTTTCCAATTGTATAATTGAACTGCGATGCTCTGGTTTTTCAGGGTTAGCAATCGCCCCAACTCCCAGGCTGCGGCATAGGAAATATCGAACAAACCATTACTCGATTCGTAACGTACCAGAGCATCGGCTGCCTCTACTGACTGCTTTAGATTACCTGGGTTTTTTCCTGGGCTGAGGGGGCTATGATACCAGGAAATTGTTTTTTCTCCCTGTCGCATTCCGTGGGGTAGGGGTATGTAGCCCATAGATAAATACTTTTCTGCTTCTTTGTTGCCGTTGCCATTCTTAAGGCGAGGCAGTCTCAGGCTACTGTATTTGCGGTCGAGCCTGGTCAGAGTGTCACTGAAGGTTTTAGGTAGCTTGATACAGGTAAAACTCCAACTTTTTAAGCTGATTAACCGGATTGAATTATCAACTGTTGCTCCTTGGTAATCAAAATCTCCTTCTTCTGGATAGCGGTTTTCTAGAGAAACTAGATGTACTGTTGTCGTTTCTCCTGGTTTGGGCAGTCGGTTAGCGATAACAGTTGCTTTTTCTGTGCTTGTGGATGTATCCTGGTCATCTTTGGTTTTACGGACGTGCCCCAGGTATAATAAGTCTGCTCTCTTAGGAAGAATTTCCTCTAGTACTGACCTAGGAACGTCAATAACTAAGATTTCATCCGAGTTTTGTTCTCCTGGTTCCTCGCTCCATTCTGGAAATTTAGCAATGCTTGGATCAGTGTTCTTGAGTTCCTCTAGAGTGATAGTTTGAACTTCAGGTTTTTCTGACTCCCGAAATATTAATAATGCTAGCCAGGTGAGGTCCGAGTCATTTTTATCTATAGACCGCTCCCAAGGTAAAGTGCTACGGTTGAAGGTAATGTGGGGAATAATATTTGAATAATTGCCCAAACTTCCTGCTGGTGGATAGACTGCGAAGATATCCCTAGCTGTAAGTGGGGTGTAGCGATGTCCGCTAACGGCAAATTCCTGTGTACGAGGGAATTCCTCTTTACCCGCTCCGGCATCCACTTCTTGTTTGACGGTAATCTCGTAGCTTCCGCTGTTCAAGGGAGGCTGATGATATTGGATAAATTCGACTGTTTTAGACATTTGTTGTATTCTTTATTATTTGCTTTCAAGTAGGTTGGGTAGAGCCAAGCGAAACCCAACTAATAGGAGGCTGAAAACTGATAGCTGATTGCTAATTAACCTGCGGAGGAATAACGAAATCATCAGCTATAGATTCCCTGATATCTATATCATCACTAGGGTTAAATCCTAATGCTGCTAAAATTTGATTGCGATCGCTATTGTCTTCAACAGTCTCTCTGATTTTCTGTCGCCCGTCATCCGAAGAAGTGCCCGTGAAAGGCACTATATAGTTCCAAGCATAAGTGCCTACTGTCTCGACATCGTATTGCAGTTGGCTTACTTCGATATGCTCGGTATTGCCAGCCGGAGGCTGATTGGCAGGCTCGATACGGAATCCTGAGAGGGTATTATCTACAAATTTATCCGCGTTTACTTTTGGTGTGTTGACAATTGGATTTTCTAATTGGTTCTCATCCGGTTCGCTCCACAACCCACTGGGGACATTTTTGGTGATTGGATTGAATTGAAATTCCTTGGTTACATCTGTATCTGTACTGTTCTCATCTGTACCTTTACGGGTAATCTTGATTTTATGGGTGCTGGTTAAATCTTTACCTTTGAGTGCCATCGGACGAATACCAAATTCAGTATTGAAGCCGTTATCCTCTATCTGTTCAGGCCCTTCTCCCTTGATTACTTTGTTAATAGGAATCGTGGAATTCGTGACCAACTCGAACTCCTTGGGATTGACAATTAAGATATCCTCCGTGTCGTTTTTAATATGTTTGACAAGTCCCTCACTGACGGCAATATTGCATACTTCTTCGTCTGCGGGTAAGAAGGATTTTTTAAAGTCTTCCCATTCAATGACGTTGGCATTTTGAGAAGATTGGTCGCCAAATTTTATCTTCACCTTTACCACCACGACTTTAATCTCAGCGTATCCGCCGAAGTCTGGTCCCCAAATGCGCAAGCTCACGCTAGCGCTCACAGGACCTAAAGAGCCATAGCTGGCCTCGATCCTCACGCCTGCCCGGATACTGTAGTAGAAGGGTTTCCAGGAAATTAAGAAATCGGCGTATACTGTAAAGGAGGCTTTTGCCTTACCGCTGCGGTAGCTGGCTTCCAAGCGTCCTCCAGCCATGACTGCATGAGGGCAAAGAGCAAAGTATCTTTCTCCTGTAATGGAGAGAGGTCCAACATTTGCATTGAAACCCAGGCGCGATTTGACCTGTGGATAGTGACTGGGAACCTCAAAGTCGGGATGGTAGCCGCCAGCTGTAATGACAAAATCGCCCTCGTGTTCTCCTGCAAAACCGATGTAGATTGCTGCGCTGCCCGTTAGCGTCGAGTCAGGAAATATTATATAGGAATCATCTTCTTGTATTTCTGCTGCTATCGATAGCTCCCCTTCCTCCAAGGACAAGGTAGCTTTTATGTACATCGTTATTTTGGCGATCGGTTTTTTTCCGACTTGAGGAGGTGCAATTAAGGTAGCTACACCCAATAAATTGACTTCTAAACTTTCTTCTATTGCTACGGTCAACAGTGCAAAGCAGTCGAGGACTTTAAAGGAAGTAAATTTTACTCCGATCGCTAAGAAACCAGCCCCCTGGGTGATGGGTATGTAATCCTGTAGTAATTGTAGTTGGCTGCTGACCTGCTCCCCAACTTTGCTAGTATCCATATTACTTTCTCCCTCTATTGCTTGCGCGACTAGGGGAAATTCTTCCATTTGTCCAAGAGGGGGAACTTTGAGTTTACGGTTATAACCAAACCCTGCTGCAAGTCCAGTAACGAAGAAGAATGGCGGCCCTCCCAGAGGAAAGTCTAGCACTGCATAGAGGAAGAAGGAAGGTTGATCCTGATAGTAGGCGTAGGCACCTATAGCTGATAAACCCAGAGTTTTTGGCGGTTTACCTCCTTTGGCTTTGAGGGACAGTTTCATTACTGCCATACCTGCGTATTCTGTATACCCTTCTCGCTCGTAACGCAAGAATGCACCGCCAATTTCCATGGCTGCGTTCTTGTACTCTAATTCAAAGCCATTGAGATTGAATTTAGGCTCAAAGTTACTGAGGGGAGTGCTAATAGAAACTTGGTTAAGGAAGAAGGTAAAGGTGGAAGATGTTAGGGCGATTTCTGGAACAAAATGAATTTCACTGTTGCGATATTGGAGTCCGACTCTCTTTATTTCTAGGGGGCCGAAGGATCTTTGGATCTCCAGCCAAACTCCGTTATCTGCTATGCTGATGCCGCCAGACCCAGTACCGTTATTATAGGTAGTACCTATCCTTTCCGGCTGAGTACCGTTGCCAAGGCTGGCGCGAGCGTCTTCTCCCTTTCTTTCTGTTTTTAATGGCAAAAACAGAGTTTGCTCGTAGGTTTCTCCCACGCTTAGACTAGCACCAATGCTTGCTCCTTTGACGATTTCTTGCTTGCTGGAACTTGGTAATGTGATTCCCTCAAGCTGGCTATTGAGTTCGCTAACATCTTGCTCTTTGAAGGTTTGGGAGGCTACGATAACCTGGAAATCTTTTAAGCCAACGTCTATTGCACCAGTTAATTGTTCCCCCACAAGAGGCAGATCAGAGAGGCGAATTATTACTGTGTCTATTATTAGACCAAATAAAAACTTCTTCGGTTGTCCAGTATTCGCGATCGCTACAAAAACCGCCTTGCCATAATTCGCCGATTGTAAGGCGATCGCGAGTATTTTTTCGGTATAATTATAGTCTAAACTTGCTGACTTCAATGATAAGTCAAGGTCTTCAGGTATGGGTGGAATTTCGTCTTCAGCAAACCCAAAGGCTTTGGCAATATCCTCTATTTTCAGATATTGCTCGTCTATTGCTTCCCAAGAGGCTTGCATCACCGAAGAAGAAGTGTTAGACAGTGTTAGGTCTAAGCGAAAATTTTCTTGCCCTACTAAGAAGGCTCCCTGCAAACTCATTTCTTTGTTATTTGTACTATAGTTGTAAACTATTGATAATACTGAAATAAGTTGGGTATCGAGCAGGGGGAAAATTGCCTCGCATCGCCCATAAAGGGAATAAGAATAGCTTCCATTTTTGGTAACGTTAACGCCAAATTCGGAAAAGATAATGCTCCCTAGCTCATTAGGTACAGTTTCACTACTGCCAATGATCTCTTGAACCAAAGCGTTTAATTCGACACTTCCGTAGTAACTGCCACGAATGGTATCAATTGCCCACTTATCTCCCCCATTATCAAGTTCCAGTTCAAAATTAAACTGGTCTGGGAATATGTTTGGGAATAATTTACAACTTGCCTCTAAAGAAACTGTTGTAAATCTATCCCCTAATGAGATCAAGGATTCAATCCTCAGTGCTATGTTGTCCAGTGTTATCACGTCAGGAATTAATTCCCATTGCTTACCTTCGGAAGTGCCTATAGACAAACTAATAAAGCTAATTCTTTTGCTTTGGGCAACTACAATGGAAAATTCCTTAAGAACACAGGCTCCAAATGCATCGTTCAATTCAGCAGGGATATATTCTTGGAAACCCTCTCCTCCTGGCAGTTGCAGTATCTTATCGGCGCTAAAACCATCTGCTATAGATTCGACATTAAAGGTTAATCCTGGGCTGTATTTAGAAATACTCACCCCAAACTCAAGGTCTTCTGTACTTGCTACTAGACGCAGGTCAATTTCCTGAATTAGGTCTATGGGTTCAGTAATTTCGATCACAAAACCAGGTTGACCAAGACTTAATTTACCATCAACAATATCTAAGTTTACTTCAGTAAGTGGTAATGCCAGTTTCATTACGGGATAAGGATTTTCTCTGTTAGGAGCCACACCTCCCCAGCACTTGTGTGGTGTGTTGATACCAATTACATCACTTAACCAATTAGTTGCTTCGCTTAAGATGTCATTTAAGGTCAACCAGGAGGCAAAGTTAAGCCCAGGTTCTAAAGATATAGTCTCATCATCGTGATTTGACCAAGGAGAATATTCTAATTCTGCTTGTGAAGAGTAAATAAAATAACTTTCTGAAAAGCCAATAACATTATCATTAAAAGGAAATATATCAGTGAGATTCGCAAAGCTGTTTTTAAAGCTCCAATCCTCATTCATTTTCAGGGCAATCTGGCATTTTACAACATTGTCATCAACTTCAAAGATAACTTGGGTATCTATATCTGATTGTTGCCATAACTCAGTTTTGCCACCTGATATTTTAATTTTATTTCCATCTGGATCGGGAATCTCATCAATATTACTTACTGTTAAATGTTGATCTTCTTCTAGTAAAAAAACTTGACTGATGCGCTCTAGTTCTTCAGAGGGTAAAGGAATTTGATTGTTAAATGAAATTGATTGACTATCCTCCACTTGACATCTAAGTTCTGCTAAAAGTTGTTCTAACATGATAAAATATTGGGGTGGGTTATTGATGGTGGATCAAGAGATAGACAGATAACTCTTACGAGCTCTTATTTGCTTTCGGGTTTCGGATTGATTGTTTTCTCCTCTATATTTTGCTCCTTGGTTATATTGGGTTGGAATATTTCCTGTGGTACCCAGTTTTTTTGTTGCTCCACTACGTGTGCCATGATTTGTTCTATAGCTATGCTTTGAACCTTATTTTTTTGATCATCGTTGGTGAACTTTTCCTCGATGTATTTGCCCAGTTCATACTCTTGGTTTGAGGGGGGATTTACTATTGTGGTTTTTTCCCTCTCACCAAAGATCTTAATAATGTTATCTCTCTGATAATTAATGTCATACTGTGGCTTTGTTCTTGGTTTTTTCTTGTTGTTTGGTTTATGTTGCCCTTTATAAATTTTCCCAGGACTGTATATCCGAAGCTTGGAGGGTTTTTTCTTCATCAAGTAATTTGATAAGCTTGTATCTTCATTAGAGGTGATAAAATAGGGACTGAAGTTGATTTTTTCCTCATTTAACTTTTCTATGTTCCATAAGACACACTGTTGCAAGACACCATTGTCATCTAGATTTTTCTCCATCCATTCACCCCCTTGATAGCTCTTCCCTTGACTTGAGAACTCATAATCGGACTTGTTACAAGTTGCACCTTTAAAGCCCAATCCCCAAATGTTGCTTTTCTTATCCATTGCTTCTTCTACAGTTGAAAAGCCTGGAAAATTTTCAACAAAAACTACATTGTCATCCACTAACCAGGCTTTCCTGTCTTTTTTTTCATTCCTCGGCAAAATATGTTTACAAAATTCAATAGCGGCAAATCGACTGGCACCAAAGCCCACAAAGGTCTCCTTTTCAGGACAATTAAAGCACCAGCCTATGATGGTCAGATTGTGATCTCGCAAAGAATTTAAATAAGGCTTTAACTCCAACAAATGCACTACTATGTAAACGCTACGATTGCTATCATTAATTCTTTTTGGGTGATACCAAGGAGTAGCCCCAGCTATCAAAGCACTATTATCATTGACATCAGTGAAAGATACTTCTAAATTTTTAACCCGATCGCATATTATTTCGAGCCACTCATCGCGTTGGCTTGAGATGACCACAATGGGGGGGAGTGCATTAGGCTCGGCTTCTTTTTCTTTTATTTGTTTCCAGTCAATCGCTCCTAATCTCAGCTGTGAGGGCAGTAGTTTGCGATTTTTCAATAGATTTATGCGTTGTTGAAAAATTTCTTTATATTCTGTTTCATTATCAAGAGTTAGGTTTTTTACATCCAAGGGAGTGTACTTTTGGGTGCTATTCGGACTATCTATTTTGAAATTTACATTTTTTTTAACATTTATTCCCATTGCTCTTGCCTCTATTTTTTGTGCTCAACATTCAAGATGAAATAATCGACCAAGCCTACCAATGGTTGTGCTAAACTTGGGCTCATTATCACGCTAAATGCCGATGTTTGGCATCTTCGCCGATAGTAGTCCCCGAAAAAAAACCCTTCTCCAAAACCAATTGCTGGCTGGACAATACCGCTTTCGGGAGTTGCAGTTAATTCGCGGTACTGAAATTAATGTCTATATCTTTTACGGATAGAGTCTACATTAGCTCCAAAAGGGTGAACTATCAATCCTCAACAATTAGCTTGAAAAACCTGTTCAGCAGTTAAATTCAACTCCGGAAAAATGAACGATCGCTCAATTTTCTCGTTTCCCCTAAACTGTTGCACTTGATACTCACCATCCACCAGTTGATAAATAGAGAGAGTGGGTTGTTTGGGCTGCCCAATAAAACGGACTCCTCCAATTCCCAAATAATCGACTATCCAATATTCACGGATACCCATCGCCTCATAATCCATTAGTTTATACCCATAATCATCCCGCCAATTGGTGCTGACTACTTCTATTACTAAAGGAATTGATTTGCCATGAATCAGGGTTGATTTTTTGTCCCATAATGGCTCATTGATTAGATTTTGGCGTTCAATTATTAAGATATCAGGATTGTAGCCTGTTTCTTTATCCTTGAGTTTAACTAAGGCTTTAGGAGAAATACGATAGGGTAAATTCATCCTTGTGTATTCTAAGGTTAATTCTTGGGTGAGAAATCCTGTTAAGTCTTCATGTTTTCCTGTGGGCTGCATTTCGATAATTGTGCCTTTATGTAATTCATAGCGTCTACTTTCAGGTAGCCAATCTATAAATTCATCGAAGGTTATGGATTTTTCTAATGATTGAATCATGGTTGCACTCACTTGTTGCTCATCTTCTAAAAAAAGAAAGATGTACTATTCTTTAACTCTAATATTCCTGGTTGTCCAAAGCAGGTATCCAAAGGATGCGTTAGCTTCGGTATAATGGTTAGGCTGTACCAAAATTTGTTAACGGGGGAGTTGTTCAAAATTGTGATCATCGATGACTAACCTAATCGCCCAAATCGCCTCAGATGAAATAATTGACCAAGCCTACCAATGGTTGTGTCAATCAAGGGAACATTATCACTATAATGCGGATGTGTGGCACCTACGCCGATGGTGGTTCCAGAAATTACCCCTTCTCCAAAACCAATTGCTGGCAGGACAATTCCGCTTTCGGGAGTTGCGGTTGATTCGGGGTAGGGAACGTACAATTGAGTGGTGGTCATCATTAGATGCGTTGGTTTGCAAGGCGATATCTCTGGTTTTAAGCGCTTATCTGCGACCTCATTTATCACAGAGGTGTTTTCATTTGGCGGAGAATGGAGGCCTCAAGGGTGCGGTGCGGGAGGTTGCTGCCCATCTCCGGAACCATAATTTTGTTTTTCGTACTGATGTTAAAGCGTACTATGCCAGTATTAATCACGATATCCTGTTTCGATTGCTTTCTGAATATGTACATGATGAGATGGTTTTGGATTTGTTGTGGCAGTACCTGAAACGCTGTGTTGCCGATAACTGCCTTTATACCTCGATCCAACAGGGGATTTCACTGGGTTGTCCCCTATCTCCGTTGATGGGAGCCCTTTTTCTCAAGCCTTTGGATGACAGGATGGCTCCCCTCCTGGGAGTGGTTGAGGGTGAGTTAGGTTGCTTTTATGTTCGCTATATGGATGATTGGGTGGTTTTGGCTCCCACTCGGTGGAAGTTGCGGGCTGCTATAAAAGCTGTGAACGAGGTGATGGAGGAGTTGTTGGTGGAGAAGCACCCGGATAAAACATTTATTGGGCGTATATCCAGGGGCTTTGATTTTTTGGGCTATCGGTTTTTCCCGGATGGGTTGAGTGTTGCCCTACAGACTGTGGAAAGATGTATGGCGAAGGTTGTCCGGCTTTATGAGCAAGGTGCGTCGGTTGTACGTATTGGGCTGTATCTTCGCCGTTGGTGGCAATGGGTTAGGGGTGGGGTGCTGTTTGTGATGCCGATTTACCCACTTCCTGCTTCAAAATCTTTCGTGCTTCCACCCTTTCCTTCTTCTGTTCTTTTTGGTTTTCTCCGGTGTATATTAAATAACAAAGTGCGTAACAACTAGGTCGCAGGCTAATGGGTTTCGGCTCACATCTCCCTGTCACATCCACGAGCTCGTGTGTGTGACGGCTACACTCCTCCGCTTCTATGCCGATATACGCATCTGTCCGTTTGTTGGAGCAGCTAATAGATAGCGAAAAACCTGCTAAAACCTGCTAAAACTGTAGAAACTCGAAGGCTCAAATTATGGTAGCAAAAAATCAAGTCAATTAGTCTAAAATAGAGTGGATTATAGGGGGATAAA
>JAAHGS010000091.1 GCA_010692645.1 Symploca sp. SIO2E9 | reverse complement strand
ACTTATTGGTATTACAAGTGGCAATCTCGTGAAGCTATTTTTGTGACTAAATCTGGCAAAAAATCTCGCCATAAATACATTGGCAAAGCGGGTAGTCCTGCTTTTCTACTGGCTGTAGAAATGATGATTATCTTAACCATTTTGCTAAGTAAAAATACTCAAAAAGAAAACTTTCTGGAAGGCACTTTCCATGTGACAATAGGAGAGTCCTTCCCTGATTTGACTGCTGACATTGATGTGATTGAGGAATTAATCTCTCAACATCGCTCTCCCCATACCAGAAAGGCATATGAGAAAGATATCAGGTTATTCCTGACCTCGATGTCTAACAAGCCCTTTTCTCGTGATTTGGTGTACGAATTCCTGCATCTTGAGGAAAAGCAAGCAAAAGCACTGCTTCTCAAGTACAAGGCACTGATGTTGGCAGTGGGAGAAAATCCTACCAAGCGTTCTCCTAAAATCCGCGATCGCCAAAAGCCCTTAACAGAAGCGACAGTTAACCGTCGCTTGGCAGCAGTCAAAGCTCTAGTTAAGTATGCCAGGAAACAGGGTATTTGTACCTACTCTCTCGAAGATGTGGAAGGTGAGAGGACTGCTTCTTACCGCGATACTAGTGGGGTTGAGGTCGCCGACATCCAAAAGATGATGGCTATTCCAGACCGTACCACACTCAAAGGGAAGCGAGATTACGCAATTATGCGACTACTTTGGGATAATGCTCTTAGAGCTAGTGAGATTCTCCAATGTAATATTGGGGACTTGGACATCCCAGAACTAACCTTAAGCATCTTAGGCAAAGGTAAGGGAACTCAAAAGCAGCACATAGATCTAAGCCCAAAAGCCGCTCTGGCTCTACAGGATTGGCTTTTAGCTAGAGGTGAGACGAATACTAACTCGCCCTTATTTGTGAGCGTAGACACCCCAACCTATGGGCATCGACTCACCCATACAGGACTATACAAAAATATTCGGAAAATAGCTAAGACCGCTGGCATCAAGAAAACTATCTCCCCTCACCGCTGGCGGCACAGCGCCATTACCGAATCACTGAACCAAAACAATGGCAATATCCAGGCTACCCAAAAGTTAAGCCGTCACGCTGATCCAAAAGTGGTGAACCAGTACGACGACAACCGGAAACGATTGCAGAAGAACCTGACTTACCAACTTGCTGATTTGGTGTGACAAGCTTCGCCTGGTACAAACCACTTTAGGTCATCAGAAGCTGAGTACAACTGAAAAATACCTCCACACCAGACCAAGGGATAGTAGTAAATACCTGACCGACTGACCCCGAATGCACCCATCCACCTGGTACAACAAACCTGATGATTCTAGCGGGATGTATTTACCAAGTTGATGACTGAAAATTCTACCTTCCCAAAAATCTTCCTGCGAAAAGTCAGAAAAAGCAAAACTGATCCGTCTTATCTTTTGTAAAGAAGTAAGGTGGACAAACCATGAAGCATTGGAAACCGCATAATGTAATTTTCGCTGCACTTGTGTGCTTTTTGGCGTTTAATCTTTTCCTGCAACCATCCGCTGAGGCAAAAGGCTTAACGAACGCACAGGCTGACAAGCTATGCATACCAGGTACCGTGTCAATCACTGTTTCACTTGATGGTGATGACATCTATAACATACCCAAAGTGGCTTGGATAGAAAATGAGACGGTAAGTTTAGCGATGAAGAATGCAAAGTGTGCTGACGCCACCTTCACGTATGATACCGATACCTCTTGCCCTTTTGGAGATCTTGTAACCACAATAGGCGGTAACTTTCCAGGAAAGGGAAAATTTTGGCAATTGTCGATCAACGGAACCCCATCAATGAATGGAATTGATACAGCTATACTCGAAGAATGCGATGAAATCACGTGGACAAATGAAGTTATACCACCACACAAGGGTGATAAGAAAATTTCAGCACACGTCCCAGAGAGCATCGAAGGTCAAAATATGGAGTCTACAAGCGGTTTCTGTATATGCGCAGGCCCGGATGGGTTCGTATGCGTTCTAAAGGAGAACAATTGTAATGATGGTTATCTTCCACTTTGCACTAACACTAAACCCCCGCTCTGCGGATGCAAATGCATAAAACATTAATTATGCTAGTCAGGTGTAAAGCTAAGGAAACTGTCATGAAATACCAACTGAACACGAAAAGTTCTTAGTTACAACATTGATTTGTCGAATCGTACCCACCGCTCTCGTTTAGGAAGGATAGTCCCCAGTCATCACATTGTGCCATAGCGAGACTGTTTCGTGGTACGAGAGTTAGCTTCTTCCGCCTTTCCTCGCATAGGCAAGATCTCTCCCCCCATAAAAATTGGGATGAGTCAGAGCTAAAGGTGCTTCGGCACCTGTATACATGATCGCACGATCTTTCTTAGGGGTGTGTGATGGTTTCCAGATTGTTAGAGCGAAACAGCCGCCAATAAAGCATTGCAAACATTGTAAAGATTTGACAAATCAATAAATTCATCAATCATCATTTTTTAGAGGAATTCTGAGGCGATCGCTTCTGCTCTAAGTTCGACGGCAAGCTAGTTTTTGCCTTAACAAACTTTTCGTAGCTTTCGATAGCAGCCAGAATTCTCTCAAGCTCAAGAATTCGCCGCCTTATTTCAGTCTGAGTTATACTATTCTTCATCTTTTTATTAACAGGAAAACGACTAGCACTCTACCGGAATCCCGGTAGGGTGCTTTTTTTGTGGAATTCTTAATTGAGGGAATTCCCGCAATTAAGAGGTGGTGGGCTTTTCAGGCTCACTCTTGAACCTGGCGCGATCGCCAGATTTCGATCGCTCTCAAAACAGCCTTTATTTGAGATTCAGCCACCTTGGCTGCTTTCTCTTCGACTGTTAACTTTTTTTTTGCATTTCTTGAACTGATCCGCTTACCTTTCGCACTTCGAGGCCCAGTACTTTTTTCCCAAGGCCTGTGCTTCAAACACCTTGCCCGAGCTTCTTGCCGGAACTCTAATGACCTAGGCATACTATGGAGTCCTATTTATTGCTAAATTGATTTTGCAGTTCGTCGGTAATCTGCTTCATGATTGAAGGATTTACGAGCGATCGTTCGTAAATTTCTTGCGCAGATAATTTCGAAAATTCGTTTTGAGACTCTGGCTCGACGATAGCAGGCGACACAGTTCTTTCTGCTCTTTGATCTGCCAGCCCTGCCTTAAGTTGTCTGGTTCTTTCCTGGCTCTCCAGGATCAGGTTCTCGTAAAGGAACTCCGTTTGTTCGTTGACGGCTTCAAGCTGCTTGAAATAATGCTCATGACTCGTCGGTAGGCGACCTGAGTTAAAACGCATTCCAACTTTTTGAATTACAGCAAGGCGCGATTTTGGTGTGTAAACCATAACTAATGGGCTATTTGCAGGATGATCTCAACATTCCCACCCGAAACGAACTAATTTCTAAGGTCGGTCGAAACCTTTCACACTAGGCTTCCTAAGCTGTCATGGGTTTTGATATCCCTAAGATTGTCACAAACACTATAAGGTTCGCGTATCATCGTGGGGCTTCTCAACTAGCGACTTGATGGCGTCTCGCTGCCCCTGGGTCAGCATACTTTTCATGACGAAATTAAGCTGCTCGGAGCTGTAATCCGGGCTTCGGCGGAGCTGTGTGTAGTCCCTCCCCGAGCGTATTCCTAGGATCCTAGCTTTAATCTCATGAGCCAGAGAAAATCTCTCAGATAGTGGCATCTCTTCTGGAGCGGGGAAAATGGAGTAGTCAAGCGGGGGAAGCCCTGAGGAGATTGGGCGATCGCCTGTCTCTGAATCATTTCTTGGCATACTATTATCACATTCCTCTGTGTTTAAGTCGGTAACAGAATCAGTTCCCAGTGGGAGCGGAATCTCCGGATTTTGCTCCTCACCCACCCCAAAATCCGGGGTTTCCACCCCAGTTGCACCCCAGTCACCCACCCCAGTTTTTCCTGCTATACGGTCTTCGCACCCCACCCACCCCAGTTGAGGACAGGTATTTTTATTCATTTCCTGGTCTTTTTCGATGTCTATTTGTTCTTGTGATTCTATCCCTACATTGCAGGGGGTGGTTGGGGGGTCTAAGTCATCATTGCTTTGGTTCTCCCCAATGAATTTCTCTTCTTCTTTTTTTTCCAATGTTAGATTTTTGGGGTGGGTGGGGTGGAACCCCTGATTTTGCGTTGTTTCTTGGGGTGGCTGTTGGGGTGGAATTGGGGTGGAATTGGGGTGGAATTGGGGTGGATCATCTTGCTCAGAAAGGAAGCCAATGCCCTGCAATGCCCTTATCCCCTTCTTGCCACCGTTGGGATGTGCGATTGTGATAATCTTTGCTTTGGGGAACAACGCACCTATACGAGCTAAGACCTGGTTGCAAGCCTTAACATTTCTGTCTCCAGGTCTTGCTTGCTCATGCCAAATGTGCTTTATGCTTCCTCCCGCGTCAACCATCTCAAGAGTGCCATTCTCTACATACCATTGCCGCAGTCTTTCCCAGATTTGCGCAGCAGTTAGCAAACCGTCCGAATGCTCTCCTAGTCCTGTATCTTCTGCAAAATCGAAGAGATGGCAGTTCTCAGCCCTTACCTCCTTCAAAGCGTCCTGCACGCAGGAATAGTCAATCCCGCTTCCCATAAGGCTTTCTAGGGCATCTAACACTTTATTTAAAAACGCGGGGGCGACTTCAGACTGCACAAAATTTTGATCATATTTATATCGTGGGTCGGCTAAAATCTCGTTTTTAGCTGCGTTTGGCTTGTCCGAAAAAGTTTTGTGGAAATTTAGGATCGCGTACCTTGAAGTAATCGCTTCTAGGGATCCAGTCAGCCTGGGGAGGTCATTCACGTTAAAGATTGGCACACACGTGGGTGCTATATCGAACTCGTCTTGTCCTTTCCGTTCAATGCTGATTGTTTCTCCAGTGATCAGAGCTTTTAGGGACTGGATTTTATCTAGTCTCGTCGTGTCTGAATTTTCACTTGCCCAGTTGATGCGGCTGTTTCGTAGCTTGGCAAGAGTAAACTTTCGCCCATTATCATAGCTTACAAAATCTGAGAGAGTGGCAGCTGTCAGCCCTTGACGGCCATACATTAGAGACACCACCTCTCTGAGGGCGTCCTTGCCGTTGCTACCAGTCCCTCTCGCCAGGATGGCCCTCACTCCACGACCTTTGTACTTCCTTACCTCTCTCAAGTCCAGTGAAGCAGCAATTGTTTTCAGAAAAATATTTCGCTGTGGCTCATCCAATGCCTCAAGCAGTCGATCGCAGTCCTTTGGATCAGCCTCCGGGTCATATTTTATTAGAGGCTTGTACAGAAAATATGTGCTTGGGTTGTGGGGCAGCAATTCCCAGCTCGGGGTGGAGCCTTCCCAGGTGATGTTCAAGATTCCATTTGTGCAATTTAGTCCTGGGGGATTAGTCAAATTCGGGTCAACATAGAGTCTCATTTTCACCCACTCAAGGACTTCTTTCGCTTTGCGCGGATGAGCATAGGGGTAACGCATTTCTTGCGCTTTGGGGTCGAATACCGCGTAAGTATTGCAGAAATCCGCGATTCGCTTTAGTTCCGCCCCCTTTTCTCTATGCTGGTAATGGGTACCTGTCCAGCAGTAAAGTTCACCTCCTACGCAGATCCAAGGCTTGTCCCCGTATAAAGTACTGAAGAGAAGTTGGTTCGACTCGGTAGTGGGATTAAAAGAATCTGGCACCTCTCCATCGTTTCTGTCCCCTGGCGAGCCTCCTGAACCCTCGTCGTCCCCACCGTTGTTAGCCTTGCCTTTGTCCTTCCTCAGAAGTGTTATCAGTTGATTTCCGACCTTCTCGCAGAATTCCTCCGAGGTCATCACAGCATTCAAAATATCCTGCTTGCAGAGTTTGTTTTGCTGGATCCAGTCCAGGGCGTCAACCCCGTGGTTTTCTGGTAAATTTCCCCATAGTTTGCTTTCTGGGAAGGCTAGTAGCCACTTCACTCCCGGATGGTTGAATAACCTTGTCCGAATATCGTTCATGTGCTTCAGACCCGGCTTATCCTGATCGGGGCAGAGTATTACGATTGGGGCTTTTAGTAGCAAAAAAGGATTAAAGGGTTTGCCACTTCCCCCAATGTTCGTAACAGCAGCTATCCCTAAATCCCAAAAAAGGTCAACAATTGGCTCTCCCTCCACCACAAAAAGCGGCTCCCCTCTGGCGATCGCTTCTTCTGCCTCTGCTTGCCGATATAAATCGATAGAATCCAACTGGATACCGCTTAACCCGTTTTCCCATCCGTCTCCGCTCCAATGCTGCTGCCAGATCGTTTTCTTACCTGTGCCGTCATCTATTCTTACTACCCGAATTCTTTGGAGTTCTCCACTGCTGTTAACAGCTGAGTACTCAAAGTATCTTTTGCTTTTGGGGCGGATCGGCTTGGCTGGGGCTGCGGTTGTAACCTTCTGGGCTTCACCCCTCTTAGCTTTGGCGTGAATCTGCCTGGTTGGGGTTGTTACCCCTTTGGCTTCGTCCCAAGGCGCGATCGCTTCCCTAATGTCTCGACATTCGCAACCATTCCAACATTTGTATTTACCCGATTTGGGGTCGACCGTGAGATTGTTCTCGGCGCAGGATGGGCAAACGAAGCGATTTTTTCTACCTTCTATGGGAGTGAGTTTGTCGAGGTGTTGGCGAATATCAAATGACTTAAGCTCACGCATTGATATCTCCTCCCTCTAATTCATTTGCCTTGACCCAGCGGCTTGGAGTGCATCTAGATAATCCCGAGTGATGTACCGTAGATTCTCCAATGTGAGGTATAATAAGGGGGTCAGTCACTTTTTTTAAGTTCCTGCTAAGTACATCAATAACATTCCCACTGCCTCTCGCAGCACATTTTTGGCAGCGGGGATGTTTATTTTCTGAAAGTCTTAGATTTCTCTCTGGTAAGATAACGTGCATGCTGCACCTCACTTCTAATGTGTACATGGTGCGGCACTTTTTTATGCTCAATGTTCCCGATTATTCCCGATTACTCCCGATTGTGGGCGTGACATGGTTGTCAGCGATCATGTTTCGGGCTAAAATCAAGGAAATTCAGAGGCATATTTTTTGCCGCAATTAATCATCAGTATTCCCGCGCTCAGGAGTGGTATTTTGTGGCGCGGGAATATGGTTTTTTATAGATGTGTTAGCACCCTACGAGTACCTTGCAAATGAATAAAATTGAATCGTTAATGAATGAGCTAATCTTAATCACACCGCCTCTTTTATTGCAATAGGTATTAATACTCAGGGGTATCTTTCGTATCTCCGATGTGTCATGCTGACTCTCTCAGATCAAACAAATCCTCAAGGTTGCACTGGAAGTACTTGCAAAGCCTTTCAATGGTTGCCTTGTCTACACGAGTGAATCTGTTGTTGTGTAGTCGTCCAATCGTTGAAGGGGCAATACCTGTATGTTCTGCTAAACGAATCTGCGTCAACCCTGGATCCTTTTCTTTCATTAGAACAGCTAGTCTACAAAACAATTTTAAATCTCCCATGCGCGCTTTCTTAAAGTATATGCGCTAGAATACAACCTCGTCAATCGATAACGATTGTTTTTAGCTTGTTTGCGCTTGACATTCATTTGCTTCCGCATTATATTAGTGATCGAGCGCAAGAAAACAGTTCACAGCAAGGCAGCGGCGAAAAACCGCCAGAACAACTAGCAAGCCGAGTTTTAGCTGTTGAAGTCTCAAGCATAGTTTTTGAGCGAACGAAGCACTACGGGCATAGCACAAAGTTCTCCCAGGGACAGCTGGTGGTAGGGCTGGGTAAAGAAGTCGTAGGAAGCGGATACTTAAAACACTAAATACCCGTATATATACGGGACAATCGAAATACCCCGGCTTATGGTTTGGTCGCCAGCCGAGGTATTACACCCAAACGGACAGGTGTATCTCCACACTAACCCTATTGTGGAAAAAATTATGTCACCAACGTCACTAGGGATTAAAGCCGAAATTGAGAGTAAGTCCTATTATTCAGGCGAATTCGACGGTCAATTAGGTTTAAATCCCTCTAAACCACAGTGCAACGCCTATTGGCAAGGCTATTGCACTGGTTTGCGCCAGCGATGGCTTAATCTCAAAAAAATTGATATACCAACGGAATTCTGATGCAGGAATTTGATTTTGATTTTGTCCCAATAAAAGCGATCGCGCAAGCGTTTTGCTGTCATCCTAAAACTATTCCTAAGTACCGCAAGTCGCAACGCTGGCTCGAGGGTATCCATTTTGTCTATTTCGGACGAAAGGTGCTGTACAATCGCAGTCTTTTGCTAAACCTTATTCAGTGTGGCGGAGAAGTGACAAGTTTGGAGCATCAACGCGCAATCAGTGTTTACTTGCAGAGCCGTCTAGACAATCAGCCAATGCCGAAGGGCAGACGCAAAAAGTAGCGATCGCAGTTGAGGCTGTATGCCTGGTTCAACTCCAGGCGATCGCATAGCCCGGTGGTAATAGCCGCCAGGCTTTTACATTACTAAGGACTCCCTGATGACACAAACAAGAACCGTTCAATCAAAACCCACTATTTTAGAATGGGCTACCACAGCGGTAGACGCTGGAAATCGCACCATTGCAGCATGTAACGGCGATGGGCGACTTATCAATTTACCATCAGTCAGCGCCGAGGTGAATCCTTATGATGATTTGCCCAATGATTGTGAAGCATCAGCCATCATTCATTATCACGATGGTACAGCTGCTGAGCGAAACAGTCGTTTCGTCGTGGGGCGCCTAGCTCATGAGTTAGGCGGTATCCAAACCTTTAGTGGTGAGAAATCTGAGTTAGCAGGTCGATTAGTCATTGCAGCCATCCAACCCCCTTCTGGTTCAAGACAGGTTGTCATACGTCGATTAATCCTTTGCACCCCCAATACTACAGCCAGTAGCAAAATTGTAGCGATGAAAGAGCAGTTACTCGGCGTCCACAGTTATGAGCGCGATGGTGTTGGATTAACAGTCAATATCCAAAATGTAGTCTGTCAGCCTGAGACTCAAGGGGCATACAAATTTGCCAAGGCTAACAACCTCTTTAAGTGGTCGGACCACCCCAATGGGATTCTAGACCTGGGCGGGAAAACCAGCATTGCACAGCTTTATCTACCCTCTGGAATGGCTCCAAAAGCAGGACGAGTGGTACTTCCAGGCACTTACAAACTAGCTCAAATGATTGCTGAGAATGACCCAACACTTGTACAGCTAGACAATACCCCAGATCTAGGCTTAATCATGGATGGGATTGCCTCACAGCAGTATATGTACGGCTTGGATGTCTGTTTCCGTGAAACTTTTGAGCAGCAGCTGCCTAAATGGCTTGGTGAAATCCGCTCACAAGTCAAACTGGGCTGGGCTAAATATTTATCTCAACTAGGCGAAGTGCTGATGATTGGCGGTTCAGCCCCGCTGGCTAATTCCTTTGTTGTAGCCACTGGAGGGCGGTACAAAATCGCTGAAAACCACGGCACTATTAACGTGCAAGGAATGGCACTGAGCTAATGGCACGAGCAAAAGAAGGGTCGCGACCTGTCCAATTTTCGGGAAAGGCGCTTACCTGCTTAACAGAAGCAGCCGCGATCGCAGACTTAGATATTGGAACTTTTGCTCGACTGCTAGCCCAGTACAAGGCGGTCAGCTTTGCACGTCAACTAGTAGGCATAAGAGCAGAACCAGTCCACGCTGCTAGTAACGTGACTACGCCTAGTAGCGACCATGTACTGCCAGGTCATGACCATGTACTACCAAGTCATGACCATGTAGTAATGACTGGTCATGACCAGTCATTACTAAACACCAAAGAGGCAATGTCTGACTTAAATGAGTCCAGCCAAGAAGTTTTTGTTACCGCTGAATGGTAACTAGTCATAACTGGTCAAGTGTTATCTCCGTAAGACATTGAGGAATAAAAAAATGAGCAGAATACCCGAGCATACTTATCTAGACATCTTTGAATGGCGGGATGGTAATTGGCAAAGTTTCAGCATGTGGGAAACAGCAGAAATCCCACCGGAGGGTGTCAAGATTCCCACTCAAGAGGGTACTTACACCATCAGTTTTGAGCCAAGCAAAGACAAGCAATCTGATGATTTTGTAGCCGAATAAATGGTCGTCATCACAGCCTATTTACCAGTCCCGATCGCCCTTGCTGTCGGGGTTTTTATTGTGCATTTCTTAATCAACTAACAGCGTCTACACATGATACCTGAAGACTTTCTGAATCTGGAAAAGCACACCATTAATTTAAAGGCGATCGCCTTTATCGATTGGGATGGACTTTTCGATAACGGTCGGTTTTCAGGGGCATGCATCTACTTTTTATACCCAGGGCAAGACGACATCTTTACCCAACAGTTTGTCGTTGAAGAGGGGACTAGAGATTATCAAATACTTGCCCTCTTCTTCGGCAGAGAAATTAAGGAACGTAAATGAATCCAAAATTGATTGCAACCATCAAAGAATTGATAGCGGCTGCGGAACCATTCTGTGACTGGAAGTATTATCCAGAGAGCGCCGCGCTTACCCAAGCTGTTAAGAAAGCTGAGCTGTTGATTTTTGACGAGGAGCTGTAAAAATGGAACGCACACATCTTGAATTGATTAGCGAAAATCTCATGCCTGCAATCAACCAGGTACGCCGAGCATCGGTATGGGCTGGGCGAATTAAGGAGGAAGAACCAAAGCTTGCTGCCTCGACTCTAGATGCTTTGACAAGCCTTGAATTTGCAGCAAAGGAGCTAGAAAAAGCTTTTGATGCGATTGATATGGTTGATGATTTTTACACTGAGGAGGACTGATATGAGACACGTAAGTGGTGAAGTGATCGATAAGTTTTCTGAGAAGTATGGTGGCGATGCCTTAACAGCCTTTGAATGGGTGGATGATCTGAAGGCGATCGCTGCAATCCTAACCTCTTACAGAATGCACAAAATGTGTGGAAGTCTTTCAGATCAGGAGGCTTTCGAGAGTGCCTGGGAATACACATGGACTTTTTGTGACGTGTCCATTTTTACCGCTGATTTTCCGGACATATACGAGGACATAAAAGGACTTGTTCTTGATTTTGATTTAGACCAAGAACAGATAAGTTTTTCTCTGCTTCTGAAATCAATCGAAGACGTTTTGCTTGAACGGCTGGAAAAAAGTAAATCTGAACTTGAAGCAGCGTAAAAAAAAGACAGCGCCGAGAAATTTTCATTTTAAAAAGACACAACCAATGGCTTACAACCGACAACCAATTAGCTACTTCACATCAGGCAAAGTTACCGACCAAATTGCCGAGGAATATGGCTCATATTTGGAGCTGCTAGACCGAGATGATTTGGTGAGAATTACAGCCATCTGTGCGCTTTACCGAGTGTATCGGGAGACTAGTGGGGATTCTCATGAAAACGTCTTTTACGATGCTGTTGATACGACCTCTTATTACGACAGCATTAATTTGTTAGAGGCTCAACCAAGATTTGCAGATTTGCTTTCTGAATTCCTTGAAAACCAGCACGACAGTTCAGTTAACAACTTCATTGAGGCAATCCAAAACTTAATTAGCTACTATCCGGAGGCTGTATGAGCTTTAAGTTAATCACAGCATTGTCAATCACCGGGTTGGTCGCGATCGCTGGTTTTCAGGCTAATAAAATCTACCAAGAGCAATTAAGCCAACAGGAGCAGAAAATAGCCGATAACCGATACAAGAATGGGTGCATACTACCTGTAGCTGAGCAAAAGACACGTACTAAAAATGGTACTGAGATTGCTAAGGCTGTGGCTTTAAATTCTTCTGATGTCCCAAAGGATAGACTGACGGGACAACCACTCCCAAGCGGTACAATTGTCTGCGATTTGTTCGGTAATACAGCTGTAATTAATCAAAGTTTTGAGGGTGAATTCTACCTTATTAATTTTGCACGAACAGGCGATCGCGACTTGATCAATAAGTCTCTAAAGAGGTTCGGCGATGGTCAGTATTCAATGCCAATCTTGGAGGGTAAGTGATGTCGAAATATCAAACACAGCGAAGTAATCGTCAAGATAATCCGAGGTCTCACACTGAATCAACCACTAAACAATCAAACCATGCAGCCAAGGGTATTTGGCGGGTAGTGTTCTTTGCTGCCACTTTACCAGCGAGAGTAATTGATTATCTCACGAAGCCCCCTGGTAGCGCTATCCTGTTGGGTTTTGGAGTTCTTTATTTTGCGCTAGTAAACATTGAAGGTTACTGGCAGGCTCTTAATGTCAAGCACCCGCCTTTTTTACCCAAACCTTTTGTCGCTGACGGAGCGGATTTAATTCACTTATTTGGTGCGACTCCTACCTCTGATTTCTGGGTAGCGGCTATTTTTTCCTTGATTGTTCAGGGTATACAGGCATTTGCGCTGAGAGAACAGACTATAGCTCAAGCACAAAAGAGTTACGAAAAAGTAGCTCAGTACAAGGTTAAGAACCCTGTTGATGGTGAGATAGATTTAGCAGCTTATCGGCGACGGAAGCTAAAGCGTCATGGAATGAAGACGGTGCAATTCCGAGGTTTTCTGGTAATAGGAACCTACTTAATAGATGCGGCGATCGCACTTCACAACTACCCTCTGATTGCGGTGTCGCTAGGTCAGTTATTGACTCATACAGTATGGGTGATAGCTTCTATCCTCGGGACAGAAGCTGCTATTAACTTGTTCTGGGCAGCTATCAAGCCTATTGAGGTTGTAGTGGAGGACTTCGAGTAACTTTGACACTCCCTCTGGAGGACACAACTTCCAGAGGGATTTCCCGTGTTAATTTTAAACACTTTAAACTATGCTAACAAGATTTGAAGATTTACTTTTGACCGACCAAATATCAGAGGCACTCGAACATCGCGTAACTCAGATCGAGACGATCGCTGATGAATATCGTCAGGATATGGAAGCTTCCAAACTAACATCAGGTATTCTCGCCCTAACATGTGTGGTGCTTTCAACGAACCCATTCTTTGCTCTCGGTGCTGCTGGCGCAGGTCTTCTTTATGGTTGGTCGCTCTTTGAAGATTACAAGCAAACTAAGAAGTTTGCCTTACTGCCTTGTGTCCGAAAAAATCCGGTGGAATTAGCGGTACGAGCTGGAAGTCGGGATGAGGAGGTTGATGACCCTCTGGCTGATGTTTTGGGATATGTCAGCCCCCAGGTCGCACACGAATTCGAGCTAATCATGGTGGCAGGTGCTGACTTAGAGAGATTCTTAACTCAGCAAAAGCCAGAGAGCCGCTTGAAGGCTTACAAATACGTTGTTAGACAGACTTTACTTAGAGGCTCTCTGAAGCTGCCTCAAGGCAAAGAATTAGCTCAGCTAAGACCAGCTGATGAATCAAGCACTCATACACAATCAGAGGCTATAGAAGTTACTGCAAGACCAGTCTCTAAATACCATCAAAAAAAATCTTCTATTGATGTAAATACCAGTGATGTCGAGCCTCTATTAAAAACTGATTCATTGCCAGAATTCCCTGTAGAGAAAATTGTTAACGAATCTAAGGGAATTATGATAGCTGGGGATATGGGGAGTGCAAAAACCTCAGTTGCTATCTACCTGGCTAATCACTTTCCAAATCACAGAATCATCGTTCTAGACCCACATGATGATGACGAGAAAAACTGGGGTAATATTGAGCGTTACACCAGTCTAGATGACATTTTCGCAGTAATGAGTACGCTGATTACTCTACTAGACCAAAAAGACAAATCTCCAGTATTTATTCTGTGTGATGAATGGCTGGAAATCCGCACAGACCGCCGCAATAAGAAAGGTGAGTACGAAGGAATAGCTGATGATTTCATTAGGTTGTTTTCTACCAAGAGTCGCAAGTTTAATAAGGTGGCTCTATTCATACTCCATAGTCACAACTGCGAAGCTGCTGGTGTCGATGGAAACCTCCGAGAAAACTACCAGATTATTTATCTAGGGAATATAGCCAGACGGTTCCATCAAAATTTAAAAGAATGTGCTTACCCCTGTGTATTAGGAGGTGTGCAGTACGAACATCCCACCCATGGGCATCACTCAACATTTAGACCTAAAGGAAATATTCCACGAGGGTTAAGACCGCTAGGTAACTCCTCTAGTATAAGTAGCGCTAGTAACGAGAATTTGTCAGACCAGGAGCGTTACGAGCAGTGGGTCAATGGAGCTACATCAGAAGATGTGAATGAGCTGATTGATAGGATGAGGGGAGACCGAAACGACTCCGAAATGAAACCCGAAACTATTTCAGAGGAACCCGAAACAGAAGAAACCATTTCAGATACGCGAAATAAGCCGAAACAACGTGAAAACAATAGTCCCGGCGATTTCGGAATGGTTTCGCGAAATCATTTCACCCTTGCGAAACTGACTCGTGAGCAAACTTCATCCCTTATCGAAACACTGAAACGAAAAGGACTGAGCCAGACAGAAATCATAAAAGATTTGTGGGGGGTAAAACCTGGTGACAACTCTCCATACAAGCAGGCGAGGGAAGAGTACCGCCAAGTTACCGGAGAATAATTCTCTAAAATAAAGCTACAAAAAGTCAGCGATAAAGTATTAGGCTTGCAGCCTGGTTCGAGTCCAGGCGATCGCCTCTTTTTGTAGCAATAATCAGCTTATCAGCTATCAACAGTTATGAAAGAGTTACGAGCAAAAGCTATCTGTAATGACAGCAAATATCCACCATATGGGGCAATGGGAACAGTGACGATAATTGAAGAGACTAGCCCTTATTGTCTGTTCTGTCCTGACGACCCGGAACACTGCCATCCAGCCACAAGGCACCATGAATTTAGCTGCTTTTATATGCCCAAGGTTGACCTTAAATTTCTTGATGAAGTAGTCAGTTTTCCGAGGCAGTTAGAGTTATTTTAGGACGAATAAATTCCGGAATTTATAGTATTTATCTCGAAGATATAAGTAGCGAAAATATTAAGGCGATCGCTAGCTTCGAGAATCCGCGATCGCCTTTGGCGCTGGCGAAGCCAATCGCCATCAGTAATCCCAACTAAAAAAGGAAAACCACCATGATTTTAACTCAACAGATCGAATTAGCCAATCAGGCGATCGCTGAACTTGAAGGTCAATTACAAAAAGCTCAGGAAGAACTAAGTAAATTACAGTTCACTCAGGAGCGAACAAAAACTTTTTTTGAGGAGGCTCGGAGTTTGAAAGAAAGTCTTCCAGGAGATGTTTTTAAGCTTGTCCAAAAAGAACTTGAAGCACTATTTAGCAAAACTTCCGAGCATGGCGTCGAACCTGCGCCAGAAGTTGAATTAAGCCTGGAAGTTGAGCAAGCTTTGAGAGAAGAAATTGACGAAGTTGGGATGCCTCAAAAGCCAGAATCTGAACCATCTACAGTAGCGGACTTAGGTGATGACTTAATCGAAGGAGACCGTGTAAAAATTCTTGAAGGTCGGCATGCCGGAGAAGTATTTACTTTTGAGAAGTATGAAACTAACAGCAAAGATTTGGCGAGACTAAGGAAGCCTAATAACGGCGTCTGGATTGAGGCAAGGCGTGACGGCATAGGACAATGCTGAAACTTTCAAGCTTCAACATTCCCTGTCGCACAAACACTGCAAAGTTGACATAGGACAATTGGGTGTGGAAATATTTCCACACCCAATTGAAAAACAGAAAGAATCCAACTTAAATGAAAATAAAACTAGGAATCAAGCAGCAAAGGTAACTAGTACAAATGACAAATATGTTAGTGAGCAAGAATCAAGAGCCGACTGGGACATAAATTTTTTGAGAATAGCTTTTTCCCCCTTTGTGGGAGAGTTTCCAGGCAATCTCCTCTGGATCTCTACTCTTTGACCAGTCAGGAAAATCGTCAAGACGATCGCGCCTCGAAACTGTTGTATAAACGACTCCCAGTCGCTTTGCTAGTTGCTGCTGATTTAGTTCACCTACAGGGGGTATTTCCTCGCCTTCCTGCCTAACAGATGGGTGTACTTCTGTTAGGCAGCGGACTTTTCCAGCTCATCCCTCAGCTCGTCCAACTCCTGCATAATAGGACTCAAGGCTTGCTGTATACGACTGTCCACTTCTGTTAACTCAATCTTGGATCTGGTTCCGAGTAATTCATTAAGTAGGCGCTGCGCTGTCTGTGATTCACTCTCTCCAGGCTTAGACCGTTCTCTTAATTGAGCGATCGCCTCACTCGACAGTCGAAAACTTACCACTCTAGAAGGCATGTCATTATTTTGTAAACATCTGTCTACCAAAGATAACACGCCACTTGTAAACGACATAAAAACTACAGCATAGGTCTTACAGAAGTTTTACATAGTAAGTGTCTACAACTGATGACATTTTTGTATTCAGCAGTCTACAGTTGTATACAAAGAGAGAAGAAAGGCAAAATCAATGCTTACAACCGCTTCAGCTCAGGTCAAATATCCAGCTGGTAGAACTGTCGAGACCAAGTACGGTTCTCGGATAAATGTTGTGCTAACTCTGCCAAACGGCGAGGATGTCAAGCTTTGGTCTAACCCTGATGATCAGGCTCTAACCAGCTTGAGAAAGGGTCAGGCAGTCCAGGTTGCTCAAGGTATCAAAGGGGGGTGGCAGTTACTTCAGACACAGGAGAATGGAGTTACACAAAATCAATCGCATAGCACTTGGACTAATGAAGACAAAAAGCAGATTGCAGCTAAAGTCACAGAACACGCCAAACTGATGAAGTACTGCTTGGAGCAAGCAAAGGCACACTGTGGAGAATACCTTGAGACATCTGAGGATTTGAGGGCGATCGCAACCACACTATTCTTGTCCGTCACTCGTCGGTAACTGTCGATATCAAAATACAACAATCCCCTTCAGAGTTATCTCTGAAGGGGATTGTTTTCATTTCTAACTAATCCGATTTGACCCAATCGGTAGGGCCCTGAGGATGAGTTGGTCTCTGCTATAAATCAGTGTTTCCAACTAATCCGATTTGACCCAATCGGTAGGGTTGGGATCTCTCGTTTCATCTGGACATCTAACAGATGTTTCCAACTAATCCGATTTGACCCAATCGGTAGGGAATCCTACTAATGATACAAAGCTTCAAGAGCAGTTAATGCGTGTTTCCAACTAATCCGATTTGACCCAATCGGTAGGGAGTTCGTTGAGGAGACCTTGCCCTGTAAGGGTTACAGCCGCCAAATCGACACCACTGACACAATTATAAGATCTCTTCCACAAAATTGGGGCAAACGAATAGCCGAAAACCTTACTCTGTAAGGCATCGACACCACTTAACGAGAATTGTAGGGTTTTGAGAATTTGGCGAGTGGTGTCGATGATCATCTCTAAATTACCCTCAAACCTCGGGCAGCAACCGTGACAAGTCCCTATGGAGGTCGAGCCTTTTGTCATCATACTTTGGTACTGTAGCTATATTGACATGTCTCGAAACTCTCTGTACAGCCCTAACATTTCCATTAGTCCGGTCAAGGGGAACAAAAGAAGGTAAAAAGTCGGTCTTGGTTAAGGAAACTGCGAAGAGTCGAACCAAAATCGAGGGCTTACAACAAGTCAAACATACCTTGGAACTGGGTTTAGAGGATTTAGTCTCTGAAGCCACCAGATTTATTGAGAAAAGCCAGAAGCAAGGCAAGTAACAAGAAACAAAAGCAGAAAGCATTAATCCTTTCTCTTTATAGTTAGCGGAATAAATACGCTAACTCGCTCCTCTCCCCCACCCCTTTTTTCGCTCACCCTGTTAACACCCCATCGCCAAATACCGTTCAATCCTACTCACTCAGGGACAAGGGACATTTGTCTCAATTCCACCAATTGTTGTGGGGACAAAACTCTCAAAAATTCACTCAGCAGTGTTATCGCTGCCGACTCGGGGATGGAAGCAAGAATAATCTCGGTGCCCCAGCGCCCAAACTTCTGGATGTAATCCCCTATTTCGCCAATAACTTTACTCGTTTGCGCTTCAAGCAATTTACTGGGCAAAAAGACTTTCCCAATCCAGATCAGGGACTCAAATACCGTTGGGTCTTTTGAGGGCGGGTGTTTGGAGCGACAGTACTCCAGCCACTCACGCTGGGATTTTAAATTATGCGTGGCGCTTAAATAGTCCTTATTAAGGGCCGCGCATAATTTCAGAATCGCCTCAATACCCCCCAGTTTCGTAAGGTTGCGGCTGACATTGGACTGATTAACCCCAGCAGCAGCTGCGACTTGTTGTTGAGTTGGTTTAGTGTGCCCTTCCTCAAACAGTGACTTAATGGCTTTTACAATTCTGAGTAATGCTTGCTTCTCTTTATCAGCAGCTTCTGGGTCAATCAAACCTGCGTCAACCTGCTGCACCTTGAGACCATATTGTTCCCGTAGCCCTTGGGCGATATCTTGATGGGACGACTCGCCAAGGATGAATACTGGGATAGTTTCATCGGGGCGGCGTCTGTAGCGACTTCGCCCTATGCCTTGGTAAATTCCGGTTAATACTCGTTGGTTATACCAAGCTTGGAAATAAGGGTCATCAGCTGAGCAGTCAGTCTCGTAGATGGTATGGTACTGAGCTAAAGCCCCGCCAATGTTTTCGCTGGGTAAGCCCTCTAAAACCAGTACCTGGCAATCTTTGGCAGCATTAGAGCCTCGCTCTCCGGCACTGCCTCCAAAGTAATAAAGTTGCTTTTCTATGCCCTCAGGGATGCAATCTTTATGTCGGATGTAGTTATATTTTTTGGGGTCAAAGCCTCCCTTGAAAATCTCATCAGGGGTGCCTAAAAGGCTGTTTAAGGTGTCTGTAGGAGGTTCTCCGTAAGCCCAGTCGAAAATCCCTTCTTCGACGGCGTAAATCCGGTCTTTGAGGTTTTGAGAGCGGATTTTGCCGCAGCCCCCCAAACCTGTAACCTGGACAACTCTCAAGTTATCCCCGACACCAGGTTGGGGCATCTCCTCGATGAGTAGAATTTCATGTTCTTCCCAGCCGAGCATTTGGGCTAACTGTTTCCTCTCACCAGTAGCATCCAAGAACACTGAAAATTCACAGGAGTTAATAAAGTCAAGGTGTCGGTGGTTTGGTATGGTGACAATAAGCTTGTAATCGACAATCCGGCAGGAGCCTGCCCCTGGCTTTTGTGCCAAAACCTGGCAGAATTCTTTTAACCAGTTGAGGCTCAGAATTTGTTTGGCTTCGCCAACTGAGGCGTTAACATTGACTTTTTCTAATTCAAGGAGTGAGGCTTGTTTAGTAACCTCATCCAATCTAAGAATCAATTCATCAAAGTCCTCCCCTTCAAAGTGATGCTCAGCAAACCAGCCTTTGATTGTCATTAGGTCATAGCCATATTTTGGCTGGGGGTGCTCTGTTAAGCGAGTGTTTAGGACACCGTAAATAGGCTCTAGGAGTGAGTAAAGTTCTTTATCTGTACGCCACAGCCTCAAAAATTCTTTCTCAAGGTCAACTAGATTAACCTCTAAATCTTTAGTGGGCTTGAGTGTTTGGCTTGCTTCATCAATGAAGGCAACGATTCTGAGATTATGATCCCCAGGGAATCCAGTCAGGGTGCCTTTGATGCGTGGTGCAGCAAGTGAATCTTTCATTTCAGCTTTGAAGCCAAAACCCTCTCCTACAGCGCCACTGCATTTATTGAGACTATCCTCAGCAGCCTTGCCACCATGTTTACAGTTGGCACAGATATAATTAGTATCGCCCCCCTTGCTGCTACAAGAACCTTGATGGGCAGTAAGATTCTTTTGCGCCATCAGCTGGCGGTGGGCGGTAAGATGGCAGTTGCCAGGGATGGTTGGTGTTTCGCCCGGTTTGGGGCGTTCAATGAAGGGTTTACCAGCCCCAGTTAGTTTAAGATGGCGCTCAACTAGCCCGTTGTGCATTCTGGCAAGGGGAGTCCAATTTTCTAAACTCTCAACTGTAGTGTTTTCGCCAGATTCACAAGCATAGAACAGCCGTGAGTTTGTGGGGACTTTGTTGGTATCGTCTTCTAAGCAAAACCAATCCTGACGTTTTTGCTGCCCAATGGTGTGGGATTTGCCGCTGCCAGTGCCAGAGGTGACGAGTGCACCCTTATATCCAAGTTCCCAGAACCTTGCTGCTTTAAGGACTTTTTCTAGTTCACCAGGCTTGTAGTAAAGCTTGGGGCATCCTTGATTGCGGTAGACTTGGGAGTCTGTGAGCTCGGAGACAGAATTTAGGTAGAGTGTGGGAGGTTTGTCAAGTAGTGGTAATTTTTTGTGATTACCAAACCCTTTGAACTGATTTTGTACCCTGTGGGACAAATGCCCTAGGAACTGTTTGAGGTTATTGAATAACTGCTCAGTGTCCCAGTTGTGTTCCCACTGGGTTTTTAGTTCCTGCTGGCGTTCAAGGTCAAGTTCTTTGGTGCCAAGTTGTTCAGCTTCATCAGCAGCAGCTAATTCCGACTCCCGCTGTAAGTACTCTTGGTAAAGCTTGGGATCAGGTTCTGGTGCCCCAGATTTAAAGGGAAGTTCTTTTTTCCAGGCTTCAATGCTCAGTTTTTTGTACTCAGCATCATTTTGCCAGCGGAACCAATGAATGCGTTTTGAGAGTTTTTCACGATTGAAAAGCTCTCCCTTAGCGGCATTGGAGGCACTTTGCCATATTTGCTGTGCTTCAATAGAATCAAGTGCTGGTGAGCAGTTTTGGCAATACTCCTCGAACAGCTGCTGAGCATTACCAGTGTAGTTTTCCCCAAGAGATTGCAGTGTCTGCTCGATGGCAATAAGATTACAAGCCAGGGTAAAGCCAGTGTTATTCCTTGTACCTTGAGCAGCCCCCCCTGAGACGAGCTCTTGATATCCCCCTAGACAAGCTTCAAGGGGTACAGCTCCCCCTGATATATAGATGGGATTATGGATAGTTGGGAAATGCTGCGGTGGTGGGAATAATTCTGGTTCTGGCTTGCTGAGTACTTCCCTTAACTGGGCTTCTCTTTGTTGGAGGTTGCGGGTATCTGTCTTACCTTTGCCGTAAAAAGCCCGACGTGCTAATGTCCAACGCTCATAGCTCAAGCCGTGGGGAAATATCCCCAGTTGGTCTAGTTTGCTCTCTAATGCCTGGGCGCTGTACTTATGTGGCGAGGTAAACTCGATAGTTACTTGTTTGTCCCCGCGCTGTACCCCAGCTAAGCGCATCTCCCGGTTGGGGTTAGCGATTTGGGGGTCAGAATGGAAAATTAATATTAATTTACGTTGGAGTCTTTGCCAATTCTCTGTGCTGGTGCCCCCAAGCAGTTGCCAGTAAATATGTAGCGATTTACCACCGCTGAAGACTACCAGTCTGGGGGTTAAGCCAGTCTGGGAAACAAAGTTGACTAATTTCTGCCATTGCTCGTCGATGGTGCCATCATCGCTCTCTACAAAGCAGAAGCGGCATTCGGTAATATCTTTGGCTCTGATGCCATTTACTGCCAGATTGGGAATGACGAAGATTTGATTCCCCTCAGCAGCTAGGCGCTGATAGTAGCTATTGCCGTTGTGATAAGACTTTCCTGTTAGTTGCCAAACCTTATTGCCATCTTCGGGGTGTTTTTGTGGAGTCCCGTCTGGATGTTTGGGGTTGACAGCTTTGGTTAAAAGCTGGTTGAACTCAGGGGTGACGATGCCGCAGTGGGGCTGGTTGTTGTTGACTTTAACCCAGAGTTGTTCGCCTGGGGTTCGGAAAATTGCGAGCTGGGTACGTGTGGCGGTGTCCCCAGTTAGTGGTGCGGATAATTGAACAATGGGCTGATTAGTATTTACCACTTTGCACCTCTACCCTGGTGCAGGCGGTTATAGGTCCACTCAAGAAAATGTGGAGGCTCGATTTGGCTCAATCTGTGATCTAGAGTCTGAGCCGATTTAGCATCTGCAAAGTTTTCTTGAGGATGATAAGATAATGTAGTATGCAACTTAAATGACCTGATAATCCTTTCTTCTTCGCTATGGCCTTCCAAGCACAACAGCGGGGGTAAGAAAGGTTTTGCACTAGTTGTCAGTCCTCTAGAGCAGCCAACTCTAGAGGTTCTGCAACTAACTAATTATGTTGAGAGCAGCACCTATTACAGAGGATTTTCTGCTGAAATCCTCAAGGGATTTATATCTCTTTCTGAGTAATGGGTCCTGGGAATTTCTATGGTATTTGCACCCGTAAGACACCTTGATACAAATCTTCTGTGCTGCAATCACTTGATGCACATATAGAATTGCAAGTTCGATAGTATCAGATTTCATCTGGAAAAATCAAAACTGTGATCAAAGGCTCATTTTTTGCAGATGGGAGATCACTTCAAGCTGTTCTGTCATGCTCCCATCGAGATTACCGCGAGCGCAGGTGCGACCATAACCCGTAGGGTTTGGTCGTAGAGGAATCGCGGCCAGAGTTTAGCACAATGAAGTTGATCATACATTTACTTTCTGAGTATAATAACATTTTTATCATGCGCAGTGGTCGTAATAGACGGTGCGTGAGCTTGTACCTAGATAACTGAAGATATGGGGTTTTACAAGGAAATATATTGCCTCTTGTATGTAAAATCTTCAAGGAATTTAGGTGTGTGGTATAAATTTTCGCTACACAACGGCGGTGGGACTCATCGTTTCTGTGCGTGGAGGCTTAGTCAATGGACAGCTCGTGAAGCGCGAAGCTTAAAGAGTAATCTTGAGAAGCCCCCGGTATAATCTCTGATTTACCGGGGGAGAACGTCACTCCAGCAAATCAGTCAGCCCGATGAGACTTGTTTTAGTATCTTCTTCCGCCAGCTTCTTGATCGCGTTTAGGATTGCCTCCAACTCTTCCCCGCCGATCCGGGGTAGAGTTTTGAACTTCCTGAGATAGCTGATTGAGTTTGCCTGTTTTCCTAGTTCATCGGCAAGTGCTCTCCCGGTGATTCTATGTCGAGCCATTAACTCTGCCAGTTTCCATCTAATCAAATTGACCGCTCCTGGCGTTAAAAAGACATTGATTAGTTGCGGTCAGCTCTGCATGGTGATTGCTTTACGCAGTTTCTTCATTCTCCACATACTCAAAGAGGTCGCCGGGTTGGCATTGTAGTATCTTACATACTCCAATCAAAACTTCTATGTTGAGTAGTTGTATCTTCTGACCTTCAATCTTTCTGTAGTACGCAACTGATATCCCCAGTTTCCTGGCCAAACCTTCTTGCGATATTTTCCTACTATTGCGCATCTCCTTGAATTTGAAAATCATTGTTCCCATATACTTTCCACCATTACCATACCTAGTTTAAGTAGAGTACTTCTGTGTGTATAAGTATTAATGATAGAGTACTCTCTCAGCTATAAGATATTCTGTAGTGTACGTCTCAGTGTAGTACTCAACAGAGATAGTATAGTAAGGATTATCAATTCAAAAAAAATGTCTTGGTGATTGCTTTGGGAGGCCCCACCAAGACATTTAACAAACCTCTTCAAAAAGAAGAGGACACAAACCCACATTAACTTTTTATGCAAGCGAAAATCCTGGAATTACCAGCACAAAAGCCCCACAACTTCCTCTGTGAGGTGGGGTATCGATTCAGTAAAGGTCTGGGTGCAGCGAAGGATGACCCTATCGTCCTTCCCACAGTAGGGTGAGCGAAAAAAAGGGTGGGGGAGAGGAGCTAGTTAGCGGTTTAAGTACGCTAACATAGTTAGAGGACTCGACTAACTATGAATTTGAACGCCCTATGAACTGTAATTCCATCGGTGAACAAGTTGCACAAACACTCTCTTCCCTACCACCATGGAATCGCTTAGAAGAATTTGTCACCTCTTTTCA
>JAAHGS010000090.1 GCA_010692645.1 Symploca sp. SIO2E9 | reverse complement strand
ATAAGCTTTACACCAGCCCTGGGGAGAAGAATATCATTTATATTGAGGGGATGAATCCTGATGGAACCCTTAATAACAATGCTTTGAATTCCTGGAATGACTTGAGAATAGTTCTTGAATTTTTTGATGGTTCACCAAAAATAACTGGTATTTGGGAAGCTACTACTGCCCCAGGAAAATACTATACTGATAAGCCAATGAATCGCGCAGGTGCTGCCATAATCAAGCCTGGTCAATACTGGGCGTGGAAGGTAGGCACTCATGGTACTAAAGAACTGCACGAAGGGTTAATTCAAACAGCAGGGAAAGTTAAAGTTTATAGAGATAAGGACAAAAACGGCAAGAGAACTGGAGATAAAACTAATTCTGGGTTCTTTGGAATTAACCATCATTGGGGATATGATTATCCTCAAAGAGATATCAAAAAGGGAGCGGCCGGTTGCTTAGTCGGGCGCACTCGTGCAGGGCATCGTGAGTTTATGAAATTGATTAAACAAGACCCTCGTTATCAAAATAATCAGGATTTTACTTTTGGTGCAACTATAATTCCTGGTTCAGAATTACCAAATAAATAAAAAGGCATCCATTGGGTTAGGATGGATGCCTTTGATTCTCTAGATGTAGACCCTGTTAGACAACAAATTTGGGTAGCAATACTTGTGGTTAGTGTCAGGAAGGCTAAATGAGTGTGTGGATTGGAACAGCATGTAATTTCATCAACCACTTGTATTCTGCTATGTATTTGAGGTTGACACCAGTGAAGATAGGAAAGCTAGGGATAAAGTTTAAAGGAAAAATTAATTGAAAGAACAGGGGGTCACGCAGTCCGAAGTCGAGCGCTATTTGCAAAGGGGTTTGCTCCCAGCCAGACGTTAGCAATCAGGTTATCTTTCCTGTGAAAGCGATTAGCCCTGGGGGCTAGCGCGGAGTGATTGAGCGAAGCTCAGCACCTTAAGAGCGATCGCTTTCTGAGTGAAGTTCCCCTGACTAGGTTTAGAAGTAGGAAAGCCAGCTCATGCCCGCTGAAAGTATCCGCGTACCTATTAGGTACACGGACTTCTAAAAGTGCCAATAACTTCGAGGTAGTGAAGATCTACCTCACCTGCTCCTTGGAATCACCTAGCTGCTTAGCAATCTGCAAACCGTTATTCAGTGCCATTGTCGAAAAAGCAGCAATTTGAACCCACGGCACAGCAGAGTTGACACCTTGTTGAATCTTGGCAGTATCAACCCACCCGAACAAAACGGACAAAGCAACTGCAGAACTCAGAAATTTAAAACACCAAAGACTTTTCATTTCTCTTCTACCTCTTACACTTTTGTCCTAAGACAAAAAGAAAATTGAGAAAAAGCCTAAATCAATAGCAAGTGGTAAGTAGCAGGAGAGTATAACCGAAGTTTGTCATAATTTAAGGACAAAGCAGTCAGTTACAAAACAACAAAGCTAATATTGCCACAACCCAAAAACTCTCGATCAGGCTTATTTACCGTATAGGTTACCTTCAATAAGCAATAATAGAAATTAGAAAAATCAGTAGCAGTCAAGTACGGCTATCCACACAAATTTCTTTCCGGATAATCCGGAGTTAGGTGGATTATATTTGTATATAATTCTCAACAAAGCTAATATTGTCATGACCCAAGCCCTTCAGGATTCAAACTGCTACCAGAGGCTTGGGCATTTTTTATTTCAACACCACACATGTTGGTAAGAGAATTTTAACCATAAAAACCCTGAAGCGATCGCAAGAAGGCGCTGGCGAAGAAAGCGCCAATCGCTCAGCGCTAGCCCGAAGGGCTAATCGCACAAATCTTCAACCCATATTCCCTATAAAAAAGCACAGTAACAATATCTCCTGTTAATCAGGATCGAGTAGATAGTCTATTGTCTCTGTGGCTCTATTGAGTGCGATATCTTCAGATTCCTCTGGGTACTGTTTTAGAGAATCAGCGATTATTTCTCCATTCCTAAAGCACTCCCAGTGCCAGCCAGCATCAGAGTAAGGAGTCTCAGGGTAATATTCAAATTTGATTACAACTCCCTTATAAATAAACTCTTTCGAGTCTCTATCTTCTATCAGTTTTTGAGGATTCAAAACTATTCCTAGAGAGGTAAATATAATCAGATAATTCAAGCACAATTAGTGCTGCTACGCTTAAAGCGATCGCTCGCTCCACATAGCGGTTAGTATAGCGTGCTCGGCGGTGTCAAGTACTTAGATAAGTACTAATAAAAAACCTAATTACTAACAGTACTTGACACCCATACAAACCTTACTCAACTACGTTGATTGGCACGCTATCAATCAAATTCTTGGGTGTCGCTCACTGGTTGTGGGGAAGATAAGAAAGAAGGAAGGAAGAGAGGACGGTAAAGGCCTGTCTGCCTTTTGTCAAGCCCATTTTTTCGTTTCCCTTGCTGGTTGCCTGCGGGGTGGTGGGGGTGGGTGGGTGGGTTCTTCCTGCTGGCGTGTGGTGCTCGCTCGTCGGGCGGGCCCCGCAATGGGCCCGCACCTCCTCACTCGCTTAGCAAACCCACTACTACTCTGCGTTTCAGCTTGATTATTATATGTCAGTCATGCTATAATAAGAGCAGAAATCAGTTAAAGTTTTGTCCTATGTCTGTCTTCTCAGGTCTGCGTTCTGTCGGTTTTTCCGGCTCTCGTTCTCCGTCTCCGGCTGCGGTTTCTGCTTTGTCTGCGGTGCTGCCTTTAGTTCCTCAGCGTGGCTGCCGTGTCTCAGTTGGCTGTGCTGCTGGGGTTGATTCAGTTGTGCGGTCTTTTTTCCGTTCTTCTTCCTCTTTGCAGGTGTTTTCGGCTTCGTCTCCTGAGTTTGCAGCTCTGCCTCCGGCAGCTCGTCTAGCTGCTCGTTCTGCTGAGTGTGTCCGCTCTGTTGCCCCTGGTTCTGGTGGTTTGCTGGTGGTGCTTCCATCTGGTGGTTGCCCTGCTGGTGTGGTTCCCTCCTGTTCCTTCCGTGGCTGTGGTTCTGGTTCCTGGGGTTCTGCTGCCTTGGCTCTTGGTCTGGGTTGTCGTCTTCTGCTCTGGCTGCCTTCCGGTTGCTTGCCTCCTTCCTGGTCTGAGGTTTCCTGGTCTAGCTCCGGTTCCGGTCTTGTTGCTCCTGGTTGGTGGTTGGGGGTTTCGGTTCCCGCTGCTGTTCAGTTGTCTTTGTTCTAGCTGGGTGAATGTCCCCGCCTCCGGGGGCTTTTCCCTGTTCCCACTAAAAGGATATTTTTTTCATGCTGCAACCAACACGAGTATCTTCAGAATTAGCCTCTCAGCACTTTTTCAAATACCTAGTTGATGACATTCTTTGGGATTTGGGTAGAACTGAGTGGATGGAAAAATATAATGTCCACGACCTCAACATCGAAGCATGGGCTGTAGGAGTATGGGTCAAGGAAGCTGGGACAATTATCAGTTATAAAGATTTAGCAGCGACCCTTGAAGAAATAGCGTATGCCAAATCCGAACAGCTAGCAATCAAAAAGAAAGGTCCGAAACTTTTCCTAGTTCAAGGTTCCCAGAAGCCTTGGTATGCTGTCATTAATCATGGAGACTATATTCAATGTGAATGTCTCCTTTGGAAGCAACGGCACAAAAGGTTAAGAACAGAGTGTCCTGGACTGTTTAAAGCCATGGGTGAAAAAATCTTTTGTCATCATACCAAAGCCGTTGAACTAAGCCTGAAATAAAACTTTAACCCCGGCTCAAAGTCGGGGCTTTTGGGTAGATTGTTCGCTCGTCGGGCGGGGGTCGTCGTTCCTCCTCACCCCACCACTCCTCGCTCACGCTTCTTTTGCTTTCTCCAGTTCAGCCGCGATCGCTTGCCGTGCGACTTCCTGCCAATCTTCAATTAATCCAGCCTTGATGTCAGCTTTCATACTAGCAGGCATTCTGAGCGTCATCTTCTGGTCGCAGGGTTCGGCCCAGTCATACTTTGGCTGGAATTGGTACTTCTGTAACTCTGGATTACCTCCAGGACGACCACTAGTTTTACCTCCCATGTTTAACCCCATGCTGCACTCAAATTTTAGCATAGCTGACATGCATAAAATCTTGACTCTACATGACCGTCATGCTAAAATAAGTTATCAGCTCCAGACGCTCAGGGAACCACGATAGGCATCAGCCAGTTCACCCGCCAGTGCAGGGGATAAGCACTTGCGTAGGCGCAGCGGAAACGAAAAGACCACTGGTAACCTGACGGTCAATCTTCTACCAGTGGCACCCTACTTTCCATAAGGTTTATCTATTATGATCCGTTTTTCATTACTCCCCTTAGCGGAGCAAGCTATTCTTTGCAAAAAAGTCTTCACCCAGGCAGCAGCGGCTCGTATTTTAAGCAAAGTTTACGATGAAGATTTCAACTCAAAGAGCAGGAAAATCCGACTTAAAACTGACTTTGAATTTGTAGTCTGGGTACACGTTCCAGGTAAGAAACCTAGATTTATCTCCAAAATGGACTTTGTTTTAGATTTTATTGACTTTAGAACCTCCTCTGCCATGGAGCAGAATTTATCGGCTTATGTTGACCCAAAATATCCTCACAGTGCGGTAGTTGAAAGCCTCAAAGTGAATGGCAGGAATCTCTACACCCTTGACCTACTTGCTGACGGCATCCGCTGTGACTGTCATGACTTTTCTGGACAAGAACAGACTCAAGATTATTACTCTGACCAAGTATTTTTAAAAGCTTTCAATAAATACATTGCCTGGAGACCAATTTGCAAGCATATATATAAATTCCTCTTCAGCATTAATCTTCACAGCCAAACAGCTTGGATAGAGAATCAACGCTGGGCTGATAGATGGACGGTTCCACGACCGGAACCAGAAGAAAAAGTAGTGCCGATAGATAGCTACCGCTCTTTTAGGAAGACCGCAGGAATTTAACACCAAGCGGGGGTCGCGCATCCGCCTTTTAACGCGAGGTTAACAGCTGCTGGTCTTCAGTTGAGCGACCGAGCCAGCAGCACCACGTCAAAAACGAGGTAACGAACATGATTCCATACGACATCGACCAACACAACAAAGAAGTCCAGGAGCAGGGACGAATTGACCTGGAAGTAGAAGGATTAACCGACGGCTCCCACGGCTATCCCCTGACTATCAAGTATATGCACGACTTGACCTATATCAGCGCCTATGTAATCGGCATAACTCGGTGGAAGGATGAACTAGAGCGCCGGGAACGGGAAAACTACGAAGCTTCATTACTTGAATTTTAACCACTTGTAAACCATTACCACCCCGGCAGCTGCCGGGGCATCACAACAAACTATGTTCACTCCATCGAAGTATCAAAAGGCAATCTTTGAGTGGATTGTTAACGGCACTGGCGATGCCGTCGTTCAAGCCGCTGCTGGTTCCGGAAAAACCACTACCCTGATTGAAGCCAGTAAGCTACTGGCTACTGATAAGGCAATATTTTGCGGCTTCAACAAGCACATCGTTGAGGAATTATCAGGGCGTTTACCAAAGAACATGAGTGCTTATACCATTCACTCAATTGGTTTGGGGACTCTGCGCCGAAAATTTGGACGAAAGCAACCCCATATCAACAGCAACAAATATCGCCAAATCTGCAAAGACAGAATTTTTGACATTTCCCTGGCGCATGGGCTGGAAAACATCGACAGTTTTAAACTCTACCAATCACTTGAACAGTTGTGCCGATTTACTCGCCTCACTCTCACTAATCGGAGTGACATCGAGGCGCTATGGTCAATGATTGCACATTTCAGTTTAGATGTTGAGTACCCTGAACTACTTATTAGAGAAGTCTCACGAACCTTGGACGAAGGTGAGATACTGGCTCGTACTGCAAGGCAAATAGACTTCACTGATATGCTCTGGTTACCGCATCAGTGGCAGTTGGAACCTCATAAAAACGACTGGATTTTTGTTGATGAATGCCAGGATTTATCAGCTGCTCAGCTAGAACTAGTACTCAAATGTCGTGCCAATGGCGGCAGGGCAATATTTGTGGGAGATGCAAATCAAGCAATCATGGGTTTTGCTGGGGCTAACAATGACTCAGTAGCCCAAATTATTCACTCTACTAGCGCCACTGTCTTCCCCCTTTCCATTTGCTACCGCTGCCCAGCCACTCACATTAAATTAGCTCAGGAGCTAGTGCCAGAGATTGAAGCTGCCCCCAACGCGATTGAGGGAATCGTTGAAGAGGTCAACTACAAGGACTTAGTGAAATCCGTCCAGGAGGGGGACTTGATTCTATGCCGCACCACTGCACCACTGATTAAGCTGTGCATTAAACTTATCTCTCAGAGAATACCAGCTCGTGTCCGTGGTCGTGATATTGGCAAACAACTTACTACCATTGTTGATAAAGTCGCCCAAATAGAGGGTTTTTCCTTCAGTGATTTTGGTAAATTTCTCCAGTTGTACAAACATGACCGCGTCATGAGGCTACAGCAGCGGGAAAACACAGAGTCACAAATTGAGTCTCTATGCGATCGCATCCAGGGGATACAAGTCTGCTATGACGAGTTTGATGCTCAAACCACTGATGAGCTGTGCAAGCAGCTAGAAGATTTATTCAGTGATAATCGCCCCTCGGTAATGCTGAGTACTATACACCGTGCCAAAGGACTTGAGAACCACCGGGTATTTATCCTCGAACCTCATAAGTTACCGCTCCAATGGTCTAACCAGAAAGACTGGGAAAAAGAGCAGGAATTATGCCTTGAATACGTTGCTCTGACTCGGGCTAAGCACTCTTTGTTCTTTGTACAGCATTAATCGGTAAACAGCAAGCGCCCCCCCGACACCGGGGGGAAATCATCATCATGTTTTCAAAAGCTACAAAATCCACCATCAAAATCCGTCTCGCTATCTCCGGTGCCTCTGGCTCTGGTAAAACCTATTCAGCTTTAGCGATCGCTTCTCACTTAGGCTCATCAATTGCTGTAATTGACACCGAACACGGGAGTGCCTCAAGATACGCTGACCGCTTTGATTTTGACAGCTGTCAACTCAACAACCATCATCCAGCCAAATACATCGAAGCTATTAAAGCTGCTGAAAACGCAGGCTACCAGGTGATTATTATTGACTCATTATCTCACGCCTGGTATGCAGAGGTAGATTTAGCAGGGAAAGGATTTGATGGTTGGAAAAATGTCAGACCCCTAGAGCGCAAACTCATTGATTCCATGCTTGGCAGCAAAGCCCACGTCATTGCAACCATGCGGAGTAAAACTGAGTGGGTCATGGAGGATTACAAAGCCAAGGATGGCAAAATCAAGCAAGCACCAAAGAAAATTGGGACGGCTCCTGTCCAATCTTCGGGCATCGAGTACGAGTTTGATGTTGCCGGTGAGATGAATTATGACCACATTCTGAACATCAGTAAGAGTCGCTGTCCTGAGTTAACTGATCTGACTTTCCTTAACCCAGGTAAAGAAGTCGCAGACATCCTTAAAGTTTGGATTAACCCTAATCCTTGGGCTAACTGGAAAACTGAGGATGATGCGCTTATTTGGGCAGCTAAACAATTGGAAGGCTTGATCAGCTCAGAGGAAATAAAAGCCGAATGGGAAACCCTAGAGGCTCAAAACGGCAAAAAAGCCCCGGCGTGGGTGGCAAGGATTGAGGAACTAAAAGGTTTCTAGCCTGAGTTTGGGTAGCAGTGCGCCAGCACTGCTTTCTTAACCCATTTCTGCAAGGGCTGGAGGGGATGCCGGGTGCGGCGCGGCTTTCATGAAAGGATACCAGCTGCTGTTGTACCCGTGCCTCACCCGTGCGTAGACCTGGAAGCCCTCCTCTGCAATTGATCTGAAAACTGAGCGCATCTGCACAGCATCTATCGCTATACCTTCACCGCGACTGATGCACAACCGTAAAACAAGGAGCAACTCAATTATGGCTTGCCAAAAAGGAATTCTAACTAGTGACTCAAACTTAGCCCACGCTCTAGCCTATCAGGTCAGAGCCTTGCAGGACTTAAATGCAGTAATCTTTTCTCAAGAAACAGACAGGCGAGCACTAAAATTAGCCTGTAACTTAGTAGGAATCTCCGAGGCTAATAGCTGTCCAATTTGGGCAAAATGCCGTGTTAAACCCAGCAACCCCAATGCCCCCCGCATCTATGTCGCTTGCTTGTCAGCATACAACAACGGGTATTTACACGGCTGGTGGATTGATGCTGACCAAGAGCTAGATGAAATCTGGTTAGATATTGAGGATATGCTGGCTGATTCTCCAATGGATGATGCCGAAGAATGGGCGATACACGACTATCAAAACTTTGGTGCCATCAGTATCAGCGAAAATCCAAACCTTGAGGAAGTAAGCACCTGGGCTAGGTTAATTGCTGAAAATAGCAAAGACGCCGGAGCAGTCACAGTTTACATCGATTGGGCAAAAGACGCTGGTTGGGAAATTAGCACAGAGGAATTCCAATCGCGTTATTGCGGACACTGGAAGAACGGCGAAGATTTTGCCCTCAATTCAGAAGAAGTTGCAGAACTCTACAACTGGGGTAAGTTTCGGGAGGAGTTTACTTTCTGGTCAATGTACATTGACTGGGCAAGCGTTGGGCGAGATTTGGAACTCTCAGATGCTTATTACTACGCAGACGCTGACCACGGTATCTATGTATTTCGCTATTGCTAGGTAAATGCTGGGGGCTTCACCCGTGTGTGGCCCCTGTTGCCCTCCCCCACGAGCTCAGGAGCGAATACCTTTACCACTCACACATTTTTTTGCCAATCAAGAAAAATCCGTATTTTCACGGAATACAACCATACCAAATCATGTCATCCTTGCGGAGGGGATGATATAAACTCCGATGGGGCATCCTACACAAAACTTTGCAATGAAAAAAAACACCAAAAAGATTATTTTTAGCGCCCAAATGGTTTTATTATTGATAAAGAAATTCAAGCCCGATTAAACGGGTCTTGATCACACCGCCGAGGGGGTGAATGACTATGATTTAACGAAAACCGGATTGCTTAGATAAATAAACCACAATCCTTTGGGGTAAGTGTGTAAGTCAATCCCCAGTGTGCCAAAAGTTTGGAAGACAAGCGCACATTGGTAGATAGCTTACAGACGACAAATCAATGCCTTATCAGTTTTTATGATACGGCATGAAGGTTTTCCTATGCAAATTTTTTTAGGGACAATCGTCGCCCTTCGATAAGTTTTGTGTAAAGAATTGTGAAACGCCTCAATGGGCTTCGGCTTGAGCGCTCAGCCGAAAGGCAGCACAACGACTTGCTCAGTGACCGGGCAGAAGGCTTTTTTCTAAAAACCCAATCACCTTTACACAAAAGGATTGTGGCTCCAGTAAACACTATCGAGCCAGAAACCATGAACAAAACCTTTGACATTCGTAATTTCCTCTCCCAGCTGACAAGTGCCCCCAACACCAAGAAGAACCGATACATCTGTCCCGTCTGCCATCAAAATAACCTGGAGGTGGACCCCAAAAACGGAAAATACCAATGCTGGAACGGATGCACATGCCGAGAAATTCGGGAAATGGTCGCTCCTTTCCAAAAGAAAACAGAGTACCGCCCCAAGCAAACACGTTACTTCTACTACCCCAGCCGCGACGGAAAACCCCTGATTCGGGTAACTAGAATAGACCACGGCAATGGCAAGAAATCAATTTACCAGGGTGCTTGGAATGGCACAGGATGGGACAATAACCTCAAGGCCTTAACACCACAACAAAAGCAAGATGTCCCCTGCTACCGCTACAGTGAAGTTATTGAAGCTGGAAAACTGGGAAAACAGATTTTCATAGTCGAGGGCGAACCCCTCGCCGACTTACTTTGGGAGCTAGGAATACCTGCGACTACCAATCTGGGGGGCGCTAAAAAGTTTTTCCCCATCAACGATGTTGCCGACTTTGATTTAGTTTTGTGCCCCGACCGTGACCAGCCAGGATTATCTCACTGCGAATTCATCAACAGCAAACTGATTGAGCTAGGAACAAAGCCCCCCAAGTGGCTGCTGGCTTTTCCTGACTCCCCCCTGTGGAGGCGTGACCGACTTCCTGCCCACAATGGTCTAGATTTAGCTGATTGGATAAATGAGTGTAAGTTAGGTTCACAACAGCTATTGCCTCACATCATCGATGCTTCGGCAAAAGACAAATTGATTAGCATTCCCAGCAGCCAGAAAAGAAGTGTCACTGGTGACAGTGCCAGTGCAAGTGACAGTTACAAACCAGACAGGATAAGCGTTGCCAAGACTGTCACTACTGTCACCACCATCTTAGAACAAGGACTTCCAGACTATCTAGAAACACAGTTACTAGAAGAGCTAAGACTCAAATCCGAGTTAAATAATAGAGTCGCTTTCAATCAACTTACTAGCGCCTTGAAATTCCAGTTTGACGAAATTCAACCAACCGATGAAGCGCGGTTAAATACCCTGATAGATTGGAAGAATACTTGTTTAGATTTTCACCAAGCTCTTCCAGCTCTAGCTTCAGATCTGTTGCACGATGCCAAAATTTTGGGCATTGACCCCATTGGCATTTGGCAGTACCTCTTACCAGCAACCCTTTCTTTGGCAGGGAAGAAAGTCGATTTAAATGTTGAGAGCCATATCATTCCAGCGATCGCTTGGACAGCTGCCGTCGCCGAAACCGGAATCGGCAAGACTAGGGCAGAAAGGTTAGTAACCGCTCCCCTGAAAAAGTGGCAGGGGGAAGCCAGAGAAAGATTTTTAGAACAATCGGAGCAATGGAATCTCCAATTAAAAGCCAAGGAAAAAGATGAACCCCTCTCCCCTCAACCCAAAGAACGGAAGTTTCTCTTTGAAACTGCCACAATCCAGGCGGTAATGCGCCGACTATCGGAACAGGAGGATAATGGTGTTCTCTGGTCAAGAGACGAGCTGGCGGGAATTTTTCAGTCACTCAATCAATTTAACCACAAGGAAAGCGAGGGATTAACCTGCCTGCTGACAGCTTGGGATGGTGGTTCCATCCAAGTAGATCGAGTCAAGCAAGAAGATTCTTACTTTGTCAACGATTCCAGACTTTCCATGGCAGGGGGGATTCAGCCCGGTGTTTTCAAAAAAGTGTTTACAGACCCAGATGACCCTCAAGGACTTCAGGCACGCTTTTTATTCGCCCAGATGAAGCCTCAAAAGCCCCGTCGGGTCAAGGGAACTTGTATACTTAGTGAAAAACTACCACAATTCTATCAGTGGCTCGATAACCTCCCCAGAACCAGGATAAAATTGTCACAGGCTGCCGATGAGCTTTACACCAAACTTTACACAGAAATTGGTGAACAAACACTAGCCACCAGTTCACCAGCAGTTCGCGCCTGGATGGCAAAACTGTCAGGGCACCTGCTGCGTATAGCTTTTGGCTTACATTTAATTGAGTGTTTCTATGACCGTCAACGCTCACTGGAGGTGCTGGAGCCAGACACTTTGCAAAGAGCAGTGCTTTTTGCTCAGTACTACCGTGCGAATTTTGAAGTCATCCAAACCGCTTCTGCCAAAAGTGACGACATCGCCGACATACTGCTGCAAATTTGGGATAAAGCTGCCACTCGTTTTCCCGATGGCATTACCCCTCGTGATGCTTACCGTGCCGTCAAATCCATTCAACACCGAGCTAAAGATGCTGGTCGCGACGTTGCCGCTTACACCATTGATTTATTCGGCAAATTGGTAGAGCTTGGCAAGGGTCAAATCTTGAAAAAAGGTCGTACCGTGAAGTTTGTGGCGGCTGTCAGCCCACCGCCCGTTGAACCAGTGACACTATCTGAGCAACTAGCTGAAACTCAACTTACTGGTGACACAGTGACAGAGGCTGAAACGGTAATCGAATCAGGCAATACAGCTGTCACCAATCAGGAAGTGTCACCAGTGACAGTACCAATTAAAGAGGAAACTCTCAACGAAACTAAGGAGGACTTGTTGGAACAATGTCAACAACAATCTCCCGACACTGCTGATACTGCCGACACTGCTGATACTGCCGACATTCCCCCATCTGTCTCCCCCTCCCAGTCTGTGACTAGGCTAACTTGGAGTATCGATGACAATACTGTCGCCCAAGTTTTGAGTGAGCGCAGGCGTCGAGGAAAAAAACAGCGCTTGATTAAGGTGCCAACAAGACCTGCAAAGTGGGTTGCTATGGAAAAAACCAATGACCACCATCGACTGTTACCAGGGTAATCATCCATGACACAACTTGCCAAAAAAGTCAAGTCTAACTCTCACTCAACAGAGTACTTTGAGTTGCGAGACTACCAAAAACAGGTAGTCAAAGAGGTTTATGACTTTTTCCGCATTGGTAAAAAGTCCTGCCTGATTTATGGTCCTACTGGCAGTGGCAAAACCGCTATTGCCAGCAAGATAATCGCTGACGCGGTTAGTAAGGGTAGGCGCGTGCTGTTTGGCTGTCACCGCCAGAAGTTAATTAGTCAGACTCAAGAGACTTTACTCAAGTTCTTTGGCATTTCTTGCGGCATTATTTGGAAAGATTGCCCCACTGACTACTCCCAACCAGTGCAGTTGGGCATGATTCAAACAATCCAGAACCGAGAACTACCGCCAGAGATCGGATTGGTAATCTTTGATGAATGTCATTCTAGTATTTACTACTCTATCAGCCGCCAAATCATGGCACATTACTCTGGCGGCATCTTTGCCCTGAGCAAGTGCTTTTTCGTGGGGCTTTCAGCAACGCCGTGGCGAACAAAGCCCAAAGAAGGTTTCTGCCAGTTTTTTGACTGCATGGTGAGAGCGCCCTACCCCAAAGACTTGATTGCCATGGGGCATTTGTGCCGCCCCAGACATTTTGGATACCATGGGTTAATCGACTTCTCTAAACTTGAACTTTCTGGCGGTGATTATACACTCTCGTCAATGCGGAAGGCTCTAAAAGAAGAGTACAATGCCGAAGTAATTGAAAAGTTCCTAGCTCTTTGTCCGGAGCGCAAAGCGATTGCTTTCTGTGGCAGCGTCGAGCAAGCTGAAAACCTAGCCGAACTCTTTGAAGCTTCTGGTGTTACCGCTGAAGTGGTAGTGGGAGATACTCAAACGGCATCACGAGAGGCCATTTACCAGCGTTTTGCCTCTGGGGAGACTCAGGTTATATCTAGCTGTATGGCACTGTGTGAAGGCTTCGATGAAAAGTCGGTACAGGCAGTAATTGTGGCAAGACCAACGAAGTCTTTGGCACTTCACCTCCAAATGAACGGTCGTGGCTTAAGAGTTCACCCCCAAAAATCAGATGTCTTCCTGCTGGATTTTGGTGAAAACTTTCACTCACGCCACCTAGGACTGGTTACGAAAAAATTTCCTCTGAGTCTGTGTTCATCCAAGTCTAATCTCCCTGATGGTGAGTCTTTAACGAAGGAATGCTCAAAATGCCATGCCATGGTTCATGCCTTGATTAAGATCTGTCCTCACTGTGGATATGAGTTTGAGTTTTCTTTTGGCGTAAAAACTGAAAGCTCGGCAGATGAAATTCCGATTTTTGGAGAGATTCTTTCCGAACAAGAAAAGGCTCAGCTGAGCTATGTGCGGGGGCAGATGAAGCGAAAGTACAAGGCCGAGGCTAATCCGATGAGGGTAAAAACCTTGTTTTTTAAAAGGTTCGGCTATTATGCCCCAGACGAATGGTTTGTTGGTGCCATCTTTGGGGGCAAATATCCCAACTCTTCAAAAGTCCAATACCTGCAATTTTTGAAGAAGCTTAGACCTGATGCGCCTCGACCATGGGTTGAATATATGATGCGTTTGGAATTCGGTTATCCAGGTCGTCAATATCAGTTTGCTTCCGGTCGCAGTTACACACCACCACCCATAGAAACAGAGGCAGCTCCCTGGTGGGAGTCGCTAAATGTGAATCCGTTGGCTGATTGGGAGGAAGTCATGAGGGCCTATCAGCAGGCGGTAAAAGCTTGGAGCGACTGCTCTGATGAGATTGGGACTGATCAGATTAGGTTACTTAACAATTCACTTGAGCGAGCAAAACTTGCAAGGGGAATACCGTAATGGATTTAATTGAAGCCTTAAACAACCCAACAATGCTCAATGCCATCCTGGAGCACTTTCCTGCTGAGCTAATTGAGGCTGAGGTGAGTTTGTTGAGTCCATTACAGCAGAAAAAGTATCGCTTCTTTGTATTAAAACAAGTTCAAGCTCTAGTTACAGAGTTGATGCTGGTAAAAAGCTGGCAGCAAGTGGAACAATTGCAAGAAGTTTATCCGAAGCTGCTGTTTGATAAAGCTATGGGGTTACTATCCGACTCTAGAAAAGTGCAGCTGGAGTTTTTAAAACGAGGAGAGCTGGTCGTTTATGAGGTTAACCAGGCTTTAGCAGTTAAGTGCCGTTGTGGTAGTATTGATAAGCTTATGGGAAGCGGTCAAAGTGCACAGTGCCCTGGTTCTTTGAGGTGTGGTGATTGCTTTAGCCTTCTTCAGTGGTTTAATAAGTCTCAGTTTGAGGAATTATTGAATCGATGCGGGCGCGGTTACTCTTCCCTTTCACATCGGCGATACAAATATGACGATACACCAGCTAATCCTTCCGAGAATAGCGTGCGCGCCCAATTCCGACACACTTTAGCTTCCCTTGAACTACAAATACTCCGCAGCGATGGCGCGACAGCTTTGGTTAAAGGCTCAGATGGGAGTTTTTGGGATAGTATCCCGTTGTTTAGATTAATTGACATTGCCACCAATAACCCAGCAGGACAATTGATTGCCATTAAGTCAGTCCCAGAAAATAGAGAGTATCAGCCTGATGGTTTGGCTGACCCCGACACCACGGAAAGTACCATGGGCACTTAGCGCAGTGATTCCAATGATGGGAATACTACAACTGTGGGGAACATTTTACCAAGGAACATTACATGGTAGCACAATTAGAAATGACTCTCGCCCCTGGCGCTAAGGTACGGGTTCTAACTGGAAAGTTCAAGGGACAAACTGGAACGGTTACTGATGGGGAACCCTCCTCCAGCTATCAAAGGTCTAGAATTCCCGTTCAGCTGGCGCTAGATATCAAGTGGTTTAAACGGCAGCAGCTGGAGGAAGTCTCTGAAGAGACAGAGCTAGTTGAGGAAGAGGACCCAAACAGTGCTGATAAAGAAGAACCCTCGCTCCAAGAGGCAGCTGCACCAGAGGTAACTTATCAATGGCTCGACCCCAGTTCTATTGAACTAGAAGAAGGCACTCAGTCAAGGGTGACGACTGATGAGAGGGCAATTGAGCGTTACGCCACCGAGATGAAGGAGGAGCGCTGGGACCCTCAGCATGACCCCCCAGTGATTTTTGATGATGGCTCACTGAAACGCCCTGGTGATGGACACCACCGCATTAGGGCAGCATTGCTTGCAGAGCAACAAATCTTGTGTGAAGTCCGCAGCGGGACATTAATAGATGCCATCCGCTACAGTTGTAGCTCTAATCAGCGCCCTAGTTTGCACCGCACTAATGCTGATAAACGGCAGGCTGTGGAGATGATGTTCCAGACTTTGGTTGAGGAGTTTGGTTCACTGGAGGATATTCCTCGCACTGGTCGTGGTAAGTCTCGCACTGAAGCAGATTGGAGTAACCGACGGATTGCTGAGCATGTGGGGGTAAGTTCTAAGACGGTAGATAATATTTACACGGAGTTAGAATTAAATGCGAAAATTACGCATTTCACTTTATGCTCACGCATTGAGGTAATAGAAGCTGATAACTTACCCGACGGATCTGTAACGGGTGAACTGGGAACAGTCCGCGCCAAAGACAAAAAGCAAGGGCTGTGGGTGGATTGGGATAATCGAGAAGCGAGCTTTATTCATCCTGACAAAGTACAGAAAACTGATAAAGCTAAGCCTGTTGAAGAAGCTATTGAGAATGGTACGGGGACACAGCAGCAGGAAACTGCTCCAGAGCTGAATGGAAAGGCTTCTGCTTCACCAAGTAGTGTTGAGCAGGAAGTTCAGCATAAAGCTGCATCAGTGGGGCTAAACGGTAAAGGTAAACAGGTGCTGCCTGATGTACCTCGTAATGAGGCACCAGAGAGTATTAGTGTGAGTGAAGAGTTTTCTACAACTGCACAGGCATCAGGGACAGTTACCATCGACACTGATGATATTTGTATAGCGCTCATTAGCAATGTGGATTATCTTTCTTTTGAGCAGGTTGAGGCAGTTTGGAGAGCGATCATTCATCGAATTCCAAGGGAGACTTTAAGCAAACATCTGGAGGTTAAATGAGTAACTATCCCCTTATTGGCTCTATGCTAGAGAAGCTGTCACCAAGTTCCAACCCCTGAAGTCGTTACACAGAAAGCTTTTCAGCCACTGGAGTTTATTTGTCTCAAAAGTTAACATAGTTCTGATAATTAACTGAGTCGGAACTTTTCCCGATTTCGGTCAGAAATTTCTGACTTTTTCGCGTCAAAATTGCTAATTCTTTGGAAATGGTTCAAGAATATTTACAGAAACAATATCTTTCGTATATTCCAAACAATTTTTGCTTCCAGTCCAATTACTGAGTTGTTCAATTACCTGCAGACAAGTATAACCTTCAACATAGAAATGTACTTGTGCGCCCTGAATATTCGCACTATCTCTTGATCCTCCAACCCGCCTATTTATATCTACTGGACGATACCAGCTTGTTATTACAAATGGACTGCCAATCTTTTCTTGTGCCTTTTCAAGTTGAGTAGCTAGATTTTTGATGTTGCTTATGATAATTGGACTAGTAGGTACTCTAGTCCCTCCCTTAAGGGCTTCATTCCAGGTAAAAGTTCCTCCTTCAACGATAGGAGCATTAAGATTAATGCCTTTTGACGTGTCAAAACTGTCTGGGAATTTAGTACTATTGCTGTAAATAAAAAATAGATCGATGATAACCGTATTTGAAGTAGAACCACGTAAATCACTTCCCTGAAGTCGAGCTAATGAAAAATTCGCTCCTTGTAGATTCGCTCTTTGTAGATTGGCATTTGTTAAATTAGATCTCCTTAAATTCGCTCCTTGAAGATCTGCCCCTTGAAGATTTGCACCTCCTAAATCAACTCCTTCCAAGGGAGCACCCTTCAAACGCGTTTCATTCTGCAAATCCGCTCTAGCTAAAGAACTTAAACTTAGGCCACCAGCAATTTTCAATAGATCGGGTGCATCGAGTCTAGTTGTTTCGTCATAAAAAGCTTCTTGAAAATTTGCTGTAGATAAATTAGCACCAGTGAGATTTGCTCCGCGAAGATTGGCTCTGAATAGAGAAGCTTCCTCTAAGTTAGTTTGGCTAAGATCAGCACCTTGTAAATTAGAATAGCTAAGGTTTGCTTTAGCCAAATTAGAATCTCTGAAGTTTGATTCTTGAAGTTCGGCATTTTTTAGATCAATCCCGGTTAATGTTGCCCCTTCAACGCTAAGTTTAGATAGACTTATCCCATTTTCATTAAGACTCTGTAATGCATCAATACGCCCTCCACTTCCACTTTGTCCCGTTGCCGAAGTAATAACTTGCCAAGCTTCATATTGTTGCTTTATCTTTTCAATCCGCACCTGTTCTTCCGCCTGGAAACGTTGATTAACAAATACAATAAGACCCCATATAATTGTGATTTTGCTTGCATAATCTAGCAATTTCAGCAAATCCCATCTCTCTAACCAATAAGTTACTCTCTCTACAGGCTTTTCTAATAAAATGATCGGTCTTACCAAAGGATTTTTAAGCCATAAAGCTTTTTTTTGATGAAGATAAACTTGGAACATTGAACGGTATTCTTCTAACGCTAAACCAAACTTCTTAGCTGCTTGGATTAATGCATATTCTTGCTCAAATAGATCATTTATACTAGATATTTCATCAAGGCTATCTTTTATTTCCTCTACATCTTTAGAACTCGATACTTGTTGTTTGGACTTTTCATCCATACTTCAATCACTCCAAAAGTCAAATAAAAGCCGTAGCTAGCCTGAAACGCTAGAGAACTGTTTTTGCACAGAGTCAGAATAATATTTTTTGATAAAAAATACAATACTTGACTTTTAACCATCTTATTATTATTATTTTGTAATAACTCAATGCTGTTTTGGGGTAACCGTCACAAATCTGAGTAGCCTGCTAGCCAGAAACAAGGAAGGTGGTGGGATTGTGTCAGAAGTAAATACCTCTCTGTAATGGCGTAAAGCACAAGGAAGCTGTCACAAGATGCCAACTGACCAATAACCCTTGCTTTATCTAGGTTATAGCTGCTTTTTTCTTCGAGTTCGATCAAACTTTACACGGTTCTTAGTTCAAGCTGTGTCGGAACTTTTGCTCCTAATCAGACCAATATTAATGACATTTATGCATCAGCATGGAGCAGAAAATCAATAAGTTCCACTTCCAAGTTGTAACTAAGAACTTTATGTGTTCAGTTGGCATTTCATGACAGTTTCCTTAGCTTTACGCCTGTTTGCGTGGCACTTCATGGCACCGTCTCTAGCATTGAGCCTTATTGAGATTGTGCTCAAAAAACTGCTGGGCTAATCGGAGTAGGAAGCTCGGCTTTGATGAACACCTGGGGTCGTTCCTGACACATTACGGTGCAAGCTACAGTGCCGCAGAAGTCGGGGTAAAAGTAACCAAGGTGTTACCAAGTGCCAAATAAATAACTTTGCCTAAAACAGCACTTGGTAGTGTGTTAGGAACACGCCTCAAACCCTTATTATTTCGTTAGAAGTAAGCCAGACTTTACCTACTTTGTACCAAATTAGGCAAAGTTGTTTATCAAATCCATTAAAACCTGAAACCATTACAGAGTAATGGTTTGAACTCGATTTGGCACTTCATAGCAGCTTCGTTACTTTTACCCCAAGTCGCGACGTGAGTTCTACCACAACGATAACTGCCCCGGTGAGACATTTGATTTACCTCCCTGATGGTATGCCAAATGGCAGCTCGTACACAGAGCAACCAAATTCTTTTTGCGGTTATCTTCAGGGTTCCGATTCCAATGATGCACTTGCAGCGTCTGTGCCATCCGCTCTGAGCGTGACAGGTGCGGTGTCTTCTCCCCTGGCTTAAGGCATTGCCAACCACACTTAGCACAACGCCAGCCAGCAGCCTCTTTGACAGCCAGGGCGATGTCTGACCAGTTATCGGGGTAGCGATGGCGGTAATTAGGCATCGACCATTCCCCTTACTTAGGGCTTGCTGAATTAATGGTAGAAGGTATACCAGCCTGATTTTACATCCATCTTGGCTCAATGCTATCAATAAACCTGATGTTTTTTCAGTTGTTTCCTACTTTTTCATACCTAAAATACCTACTTTTTCTGAATTTTTTTAACCGACAAGAATTGACAATGTGGTTATTGTTGAAATACATCAAATATTTACCAAAAACCTAGAGTGAGGGCCTTATGGGTGTCATTAACGTTACTACCTATCGAGTTGGTACTAATCGCAGTCGGAATAACTCAAACGCACATCGGTATTTCTTAAGCTTAGAAGGAAGCGCAGAATCAGGACCTGCCAACAGAGCTGTGATCTATTTTTGGCCTATTAAACCTGCTGATACCGTTGGCTATATTTCTGGGTCGCTTTTAGTAGGAATGCTTGATGATTCTGACTTTGCTGGTTGGTATGATATCATCCGTAGCGAGAATCCGATTAAAGTTTCTTACGTCGAGAATTCAGATCCTGCCGAAAATAGAGTATTTCACATCGGTGTGGGCACAACGGATGAAGGTGTTGGGGAAGGACCAGCCGATACATCGGTATAGCCGGCTGCATCTGTCATACTTCGCGGTAGTCACTAGGGAATAAATCCGGAAGGTGGTGCCTGACTTGTGCATTCACACCCACCCCACAATATCTCTAATTTGACCTAGTGCGATTTCCCTATCAATATGTCCTTTAGCTTTGACTAAAGCAGTGTTGTGGCGCTTGTACCAGCGCTGCGACCGGACACAAAACCCATTACCCAAGCGAGCTTCCCAAGTGTAGCGAGTGCGGTCAACCAACAGCCAAAGTTCATAACCGCGATAGCTCTGTTGGGGGAATTTGAGAATACCAATTTCCGAGAGAATGTTTAATCGCAGCCTAGAACGCTCCAGGCGCTTCATCAGTTCTAAGAAACAGAAAGCAGCACGTCTAGCATCATCATAGGTGGGATAGCGGTAGCGGTCTCTAGGCTCAAACCTAACTTTCTGACCAGTGAGATAAAAGCGAAACTTTCCTGCGGCATCTTCGACAAAGTTAACCTGCCAGTTTGTCTTTGGGTAGCTGACACAAAAGCCAGTGGGTACAGTTTTGACCGAAGATGTCATGTTGTCGGGATTGAAGATGGAGCTAGTGTATCTTAGCTAAATTTTTCTCAATCGTGAGTGGTGAGCGGCGTCCCACAATCGGCAATCATTCAATAGTAAGGAAATGTTGTCACAAGTAATCTCCAGAACTCTGATTAGGTCTAATGTGCAAATACTTCGAGGTGGTATCGAGGGAAGCATGCCCTAAGGTTGCCTGTACTAACCGCAAGGGGGCTTTATTATCTAGAGCATGAGTGGCATGAGCATGGCGCAGCCAGTGAGGTGAAACCTTATCAGCTAGAGGCAATTGAGCACGAAGTGCCGCTCTCCTCACCACCCTCCAGATGTGAGGAGGAGCCAAAGGTTTACCACTAGCACTAGCAAAGATGGGAGTATTAGCACCAGCGTTTCCCCTAAACTCAGTTAACTCTTGAGCCAGGGAACTTTTCAGGCTAATGTGCCTGGTCTTTCCCCGCTTGCCATACACACTAATCATCGCAGTATTGATTTCTGGTCTTTGGGTAAGGTCTTTCCATCTCAAGCCGCACAACTCACTCACCCTGACCCCAGTCTGATAAAGCGTTTTCAGGATTAAGAGATTGCGCTGGTTCAATTCATTCTCCATCATCTCTTGCACTTCTTCTACCGTTAGAATCCTCTCCACCAAAGTATCTCTGGGAGAAGAAATCTTAAACTGACGGGGAATCGGACTGCATTTGAGCGGTGACGACTCCAAACTCAGCAGAAAGTTAAAGAACGCCTTCAAAATCGCTAGGTGCTTAACCTTAGTCGTCTCAGCCACCTCAAGAGAGTCGAGCCAGTTTCTCACGTGCTGAGAACGCACTTGATTGAGTGGTAGGTTGACAGCAGCGCGGAATTGAAAAATGGTATTTTCATAGCTGCGCCTGGTTTTACCGTGATGCAAACTTAACCACTGCTCAACAAATTCATCCATTTTGGGGTGTTATGCGTATAACAATACTATTACACAAGAAAGTACCTCAAAACCCCATTATACCGTTGACCCCTAGTCCGGATTTAAATGACTTATCATTTCGTACACCACAGAATCAGGGTTCTAGCCTCAAAGGATAAGATAACTAAATCTTCTCACGTTTTGGGACTAATTGCAATTTTGGAACTCGCCGTTTCCGCTGATTGGGTGAGGCGATCATAAAGCGATCGCTTCTGCTGAGGGGAAGAATTTCCCTTTCCTCCACTCCCAAGCTAAAGTTAATACTTTTTAATTACCACTAGAACTCTGCTCACCGTTTTCCACTTCCGAGATCTCCTTAGAGACATGCTGACTTACCGCAGATTTAAATGCCTCTAGTGATTGGGTTGTCACTGCCTGAGTAAGAAGAGTCCCAAGCACTTCAAGATCATTTATCTTACTAACTAGCTTTCTTAATTCCGGTGGAATATCTTCAAACCTCAACTCAAGGATACGAAGAATATCTTCCCGTTTGCTCTCCTGCCTGCCTTCGTATAATCCTTGCTGTAATCCTTGTTTACGCCCTTTCTCTTGCCAATCGGTGACAAATTCCATTACACTCTCCTTTGTTCCCAAATCCATGTGTTCAAGTGCTTGCTGAAATTGCTCTTCTTCTTCCTCATTTAAAGGCAAATACGTGCCAATAAAACCAGAAATGAACGCCATTTTCTCTCGGTCTATTTCAAGCGTAACAAGCAATCGCAAACACTCGGCTTTAACCTGGGCACGCTCAGACGGGTCCATCCTCATCTTTGCCATCAGAGCCAATGCCACAGGATTATCGTATTCAAGAAAGTCTCGTCAGTTGAGCCGATTAAGTTGCAGTTTTCCGATGTAGGCAGCTCTAACCCTAATGATTCCGTTGCCTCCCCCACCACAATAAATCTGACTTATCATGTCGCCCACGACAGAATCAGGGTTACAGCCGTTTTTGATAAGAAAAGTTAATGATATCGCTGAGAGCGGTGATTGTAATCTGGGAACACTATCTATAGATTAAATTTGTTATAACGTATCAGGGAATAGAAAATATGGCTGATATTCAACACATATATGAGGAGTTAAAAGCAGCGCAAGTACCCTTGAGTGAGTACAATCCTGACGATCAATTTCTTCATGAAGCAAACTATGCTCTAAGTCCGCATCAACACGAAGGAAGAATTGTTTCATACGGATTTGTATCGGTCTCCAAACTCAAATCTCTGCAGAATTGTACAGTAGTTAAAGCTGTGGAAGTTTCGATTAAGCAAGCACGTGAGACGGCAGATGGTAAAAGTATTTTTGTCATTGTTGAAGATGGTCATTACGCGGGACTCCTTATTTTTCAACAGTTGCGAGAAACTGAATACTCTCTTGTGTTGCTTCAAAAGGAGGTAGAGGGAATCCTATGTGTTGCTGATTCTAACGGAACTACCCGATTCTTTTCCCCAAACGGTATTTCGATTCATGAACTGAGAAGATGGAGAATTAAGCCAAATATTTCAAGTACCGCAAAAATTATTAAAGGTTCTGCACCAATGGTGGATTACACAAGCCTCACCAAAGTCTTAGAATTTTGCTTTTACTCATTAAGTGCCAATAAGATTGGAGCTACAATTGTATGGTTTCTTCAGGAGCCTAGTGATACTGCGCTAAGAGCTGCCAGACCGCAAACCAGTACCCAAGCTTTTCATATGAATCTCTTTGCCTCACAGAACTTACAAGCACTTCCGTCAGTTCTAGAACGCAATGATGGTGCTGCATTGATGTCACCAGCGGGTGAAATTGTAGGCGTAGGTACACATCTTCAAGTATCTGCCAAAAGCGAGGAACTAATTCCCCCTTATGCTGGAACCCGTCATACTTCTGCTCGACGGTTTTCTTATGATTATTCCGAATCATTAGTTTTTACAGTTTCTAGTGACGGACCTGTCTCAATATTCTCAGATGGCTTGAAAGTAACTGAATTGTACACATTTGATAGTGAAGCTGCTGCTGAGTTCTACCGCTCCGTTGTTCCTGATCCGAATGATGTGCATGAAAGCTCATGCGAGGTCATATGTCCGAAGTGTGGAAAAACCTCTATTGTTCATGAGATTCTAATTTACGGTTGGAGAGAACGTGAAACAGCAGAATGTCCACTCTGTGGTACACAACTCGCATCTAGAAGATGTTTCCAGTTAAATTCTCAAATTATCAAAAGTTTAGGAAGGTAAGCGCGTTAAGAAGTGACAGCAACCTGTGCTGCCAGAAAATACTTCCCTTTTCTCCACTCCCAAGCTAGCCCCTCTGGGTCTTTCGATTGACTCCACTGAGCAAACTCAGGCGTTGAGCGCATTCTTCTGAGTATTTTGTCAGAGCACTTAAATCGCTTACAAACCTCTTTAACAGTATAGGGTCGTGCCTCAGTCACCTCAGGCGCAGCGGCATCATATACGGTTGCATCAGCGGAGATAATTTCGAGGGAGTAACCAGCTAATTGAGCACCCCGGCTGTGCAATCCTTTCTGCTGGTGGTATTGGATAATTGACTCACCGCTGAACCAGTCAAGGGCTGTACGCACCCAGAACCAACCAGGCTCAGGAGATTTCTCCAGACAGACAGGAGTCTTTTCACCACTACTAGATGCAACTAGGTGATGCGTAGGCTTAAACATCCCCTTCTCTGGTTTACTGGTAGAATACGCTTTTTTCTTCTTGGGAGCACATTCTAAGCAATACTTTGGTGGTGTCCCTGGATAACACTCACGAGTCGTCGCCTGATGGCATTTGGCACAGACGAAGGTGACAGGACGGGTGTGGATGGTACGGGCGTGGGCGCGGACGATGAAGGTTTGGGAGGGCATAGAAATTGAAGTGTTCTATCCATTAGATTAACTTGTGAAAACTTCATTCAATAAAAAAGCCCAGTCACATCGAGTGTAACCAGGCTGATGAGTTAAGTTAGGACTAGCAATCTAGCTAAAGTTTTGAGGAGGATTAAGCAGCATCCAGGTTAACTTTGACCACTTTGTTCTTCTCTTCTTCCCTAAAAGGCAGGGTCAGATTCAAGACACCATCTTTATACTCAGCTGTGACCTTGGTATTTTGAATCCTTTTGGGTAAAGGAATTACTCTGTGGAACTTCCCATAGTGGAACTCAGAGCGAGTATTATCCTTATTCTCTTCTTGGCGCTCACCACTGATAGAAACAGTATCTTCTGTGACTTCCACATTCAGGTCTTTAGCTTCCATGCCTGGAACTTCCAGCTTCAAGACAATAGCTTCTTCAGTTTCCGAGAGTTCAGCTAAAGGGACTTTAGGGAAGCTGCCAAAATCTC